>CAZCSH010000041.1:0-1562 GCA_964501545.1 uncultured Candidatus Saccharibacteria bacterium | reverse complement strand
TGTCATCATCCCAGCCACCCTGGTTTTAGGAATCGTAGTTTTAATTTCTCCAATTGAGATCGCTGATTTCTCGCCTTTTGCCATAGCCCGCTTCTTTCTGATAATAGCGGCTATCTTCTTTCTATTTTTTGTCAAGACTGATAGAAAGATTACTGCCAAAGAAGCTTTCTTTTTACTCTCTCTTTACCTTGTTTTTATAGTGGTTGAAGTTCTGGCTAGATAATGCTAAAATCAGCTCATGAATGCAGTTTTTTATTTATCAGCCGTGGTTTTAGTTGGCTTAGCAGCAGTGATTGCTATTTTCTTTTTTACCAGAAAGCTTAAGGTAGATGAGAAGCAGTCTAGTGAGATAAAGGATTTAGAAAGAAGAATTACTGATTTAATGATGGGCCAGCTAAAAGAGATTCGTGATGGTCAACTGGGCGATTCCAGGGAAATGCAAAAGCAAATATCTGCCTTTACTCAGGAAGCCACCCAAATCAGGTCAGACTTGAAACAAATCCAAGATAAAGTTAAAGATGTTTCCTCTTTCCAGGAAATATTTAAGTCCCCAAAATTAAGAGGCCAGTGGGGAGAAGCTTCTTTGGAGCACATTCTATCCCAGCACTTCCCGGCCGAGCTTTATAAAACCCAGTATTTGTTTTCTTCTGGAGAAAAGGTGGATGCGGTTTTGAAGCTGCCTAACGGCCAGGTCTTGCCAATAGATGCCAAGTTCCCTTCAGAAAACTTTATTCGAATGATAGAGGCTAATGCCGAAGAGAAAGATCATTTCCAAAAGAAGTTTATTGAGGATGTCAAAGCTAAGGTAGAAGAGATTAGTTCAAAGTATATTCTGCCCTCGGAGGGAACAGTTGAATTTGCTTTAATGTATATTCCGGCTGAAGCTGTCTATTATGAGATAGTCAACAATATTGGCAGGGAGTTTGACTTGGCCAGCTATGCTTGGTCAAAGCGGGTTATTTTAATTTCTCCTAACACAGCTTATTTGACCTTGCGGACCATAGAGCATTGGTTCAAAGACACTCAGGTTTCCCGCCAGACCCAAGAAATCTTAAAAAGACTGGATAAGGTTCGTCAAGATGCAGGAAAACTAATGAACGATTTCAGAAAACTGGGCAGTCACTTGAAAAATGCTCTGTCTTCTTATGACAATTCAGAAAAGAGACTTAGCTTGTTTTCTGACAAGGTCGAGAGATTATTAGAAACCCCGAGTACCAAAGCAAAGCTTGGTACGGGGCAAGCAAAAGAAACTAAGAAGTCATAATTATGTTAGCAGTCATCAAAACTGGGGGAAAGCAATATCTAGTTTCCCCCGGCAAAAAGATTAAAGTGGAAAAGCTCAATAAAAAAGATGGGGCGGAAGTTAGTTTTGGAGAGGTTTTGTTGGTTGAGAAAAACAAAAAGGTAGAGATAGGCGACCCTCAGGTTAAGGGGGCCAAAGTAACAGGGAAGGTGATATCGCAGGGAAAAAGAGATAAGGTAATCATATTTAAGTACAAACCCAAGAAACGCTACAAAATCAAAAAAGGGCATCGCCAGTCCTTTACCGAAGTAGAAATTAC
>CAZCSH010000040.1:0-2801 GCA_964501545.1 uncultured Candidatus Saccharibacteria bacterium | reverse complement strand
ATGTATATATATTTATCTCTCGAACGCGAGATGAAATAAATATTTCATTGAGCAAGCGCAGTTCGAAATGAAACGTCAGTTTCATTGAGCAAGCGCAGTTCGAAATGAAACGTCAGTTTCATTGAGCACCGAGCTTTTATTTATCATATACCATTTTAATTTAACTCCTTAATAATTTCAATTGCCTTGTCTAACTGCGGGTCAAGTCCTGCCTCAATATCCTCATCGCTCAGAATAACCTCCAGATCTGGCTCTAAACCCTTATCAGCTATTAAGTCTCCACTGGGAGTTAACCACCTGGCTATGGTGATTTTCAAAGAAGAGCCCTCTCTCAACTTCTCCAGTTCCTGGACGGAACCCTTACCAAATGACTTTTCACCAACCAGTTTTATTCCTCTGTTGTCTCGCAAAGCACCGGCTAGGATTTCCGAACCCGAAGCTGAGCCTTCGTTCACTAAAACGACCACTGGATAAGACAATAATAAAGCATTACCTTGGGCTTTGTAAAGTTTTTCCTCCCTGTCTCCGCCAAAATCTTCTATCGCCACTATTTGCCCCTTTTCCAAAAACCAGCCAGCAATGTCTTGCGCCACTTCCAAATATCCCCCAGGATTATTTCTTAAATCAAGCACTATTCTGTCAGCCTCGCTCTCTAAAATCTGAATGGCAGCTGTTTGAAAATCAGAGCCTGCCTTCTCAGTAAAGTTATAAAGCTTCAAGTAAGCTATCTTGTCTTCTCTTATTTCCAGTTTCAAAGAAGGTATGGCAATAACCTCCCGGACAATCTTAATATCTCTGTTCTCTCCCCAATCTTCCCTGAAAATTGTTAAAACCACTTCTGTTCCTCTCGGTCCTCGAATCATATTAACTGCCTCATCTGTCGTAATGTCTAGGGTTGAGGTACCATTGACCGCCATGATCTTATCCCCGGCTCTTAAACCTGCTCGCTGGGCAGGCGTTCCTTCCAAAGGAGATATGACCTGAAGCTGGCCCTGCCTTATACCTATTTCCATGCCTACTCCCTCAAAAGCCCCTTTTACATCCTCAATAAATCTCTTTGTCTCATCTGGCTTTAAAAAGACAGTGTAGGGATCGCCCAAAGATTTAACCATACCAGAAATAGCCCCGTAAATCATCTCTTGGACGTCCAAGTCTCCTTTCCCAACATAACTTTCCCCTATCTTCTGCCAAGCCTCCCAGAAAAGAGAGAAATCAACATCTTCTGGCGGGCAAACTGGACAAATAACTTGACCTTTACCAAACCAAACACCCAAACCAAAGGAAGCCAGGATGGCTCCAATCAAAGCAACAAAAATAAAATTGTGCTTAACTCTCAAGGCCATTAGCCCAATTTAACACAATTAATTAGCTTGAGCAATAGCAACCCTTACGCCAATCAGACGAATAAGCTTTGGATTTTCAATTAAAAATTGCAAGAGGAGTTTTTTAGCTTCCTTTTTCAAAACTTCAAAATCTCTGGTAGCTATTTTCAAGGTTTTTGATTTGGTATGGGTCTCAAACCCTTGAAATCGACAAACAACAGTAATGGTCCTACAAGAAAAACTATTCTCGAAAAGCTCTCTGAAAACAACTCTAATAATTTCATCAAACTTATTAAAAATAACTTCTGGGTCTCTGGTATCTTTCTCAAAAGTATGCTCTTTGCCAATTGATTTGATAACTTCTTCTGGACTGACCTCATCTTCGTTAACCCCTCTCGCTTTATCATAAATGCTCTCGCCTACTCTGCCAAACATATCCTTGAGCTTTGTCTTAGAAGCTCTTTTTAGTTCTTTTATTTTATTAATCCCAATTTCCCTTAATCTGCCAGCTGTTTTTGGGCCAATGCCAGGCAATTCTTCTATGTCCAAAGGTTCAAGAAAAGATTTTACTTTAGCAGGAGTAATAGCTAATAAACCATTAGGCTTTCCTTTGTTAGTGGCCATTTTAGCAATTAATTTGTTGGGGCCCAAACCAACAGTACAAGTCAGTTTTTCTTGTTTTAAAATATCTTTTTTAATCTTTTGGCCCAAGTCTTTAGCTTTTTGGTAAGTACCCGCAAAGCTAATGTCTAAAAAAGCTTCGTCCAGAGAAAGGGGCTGATATTTTAAAGAGTAATTCTTAATAATATCCATAATTCTTTCTGAAACTTTTTGGTAAAGAGCCATATTAACCGGCAGAAAAATAGCTTGAGGACAGAGTTTAAAAGCTTGGGAAATGGGAAGAGCTGAATGAAGGCCATACTTGCGTGCTTCGTAATTAGCAGTGGAAACTACTCCCCTGCCTTTACCCTCTTTAGGGTCAGCTCCCACAACCACCGGCTTTCCTTTAAATTGAGGATTCTCTCTTTCTTCTATCTGGGCGAAAAAAGCATCCATATCAAGATGTAGAATAATCCTTTTCATAATTAAATTTTATCATTTTCCAAAAGAAAATTCCCGAAACCACAAGGGCTCGGGAACTCGGGAAGGAATAAGGAAAACTTACTCACGCTTCTTTGCCTTGCCCATAAACTTTTTGTGACATTCCTCACACATGCCGTGGCACGGCTTACCCTCCAGGCCCTCGGGCACATCTATTTCTTTCCTCCTATAACCTTGGGTTTAAAGCCACGAACCTTTCGCTCTTCAGCACACCAGCTACAAATAATATTAACTTTCATTAATATCAACCTCCATGAAGGTCTCCTTTTCCAACATTAGTGTTATCTAATATACCATAAATTATCATAAGTGTCAAGAGAAGCAGGTAATGTGCACACACATTTTGCACTTTTCTGGTAATTTAAGGGCATATGAAAA
>CAZCSH010000039.1:0-2809 GCA_964501545.1 uncultured Candidatus Saccharibacteria bacterium | reverse complement strand
TCCACTGACTTTCTGGAGGAGTGGCAGAATGGCAATGCGCTGGTTTCGAAAACCAGTGGGAGAAATCCCTTGCAGGTTCGAATCCTGTCTCCTCCGCGAAATTTATGTTCAATGAATTTTCAATTCAGTTAAATGTTTCAATAAAGTTTTAATTTATTTCAATGTTCGATGAATCTTTAATTCATCTTAATCTTCAATAAATCTCCAATTTATTTCAATGTTCGATGAATCTTTAATTCATCTTAATCTTCAATAAATCTCCAATTTATTTCAATGTTTAACTTTGGCAAAAAACAATATAAAGAGCCCAAGAATCTGAAAGAAGCAGTAGACTTATTAAAGAAGCTAGAGAAGGGCTTTACCGGCTTGTCCAAAGAGCTGGAAGATTTGAAAAACAAGAGCCAGTTTTCTGTTCAGAAGGTCGGAATAGTAAGGTTTAACCCTTTTTCTGAGGTAGGTGGAGACCAGAGTTTTTCTGTTGTTCTTTTGGACGGGGAGAACAACGGAGTCGTTGTTACCAGTTTGTACAATAGAGAAGGAAACAGAGTTTATGGAAAACCTATTCAAAAGGGAACCTCAACCTATGCTTTGTCCAAGGAAGAAAAAGAAGCAATTGATAAAGCAAGAGGTAATAAAAATAATACTCAATGAATGTTCGATTCATTTCGATCTTCGATAAATTTTCAATTTATCTCGATGACAAAAGAAACAAAAAACAACTTAATCAGCCGGCCACCAGTAGTGGTCGTTCTCGGACACATTGACCATGGAAAGAGCTCTCTTTTGGAAGCTATTAGAGATTTTAAGATTACCGAAAAAGAGTCAGGCGGCATTACCCAGCACATTGGAGCTTATCAGGTTGAAGTGGATAAATCCCCTTCTTCCGCCGAACTTTCGCATAGCGAAAGTGAAGGTAGAAAAGAACGCAAAGCGCTCTTTGATTCCTCAGCTTCCACTCGGGAGGTTGAAGAACAGGGCAAGAAAATCACTTTTTTAGATACGCCGGGCCACGAAGCTTTTTCTCAAATGCGCTCACGGGGAGCAAAGGTAGCGGACATTGCTATCTTGGTTATTGATGCGACCGAAGGAGTAAAAGTCCAGACCAAAGAAGCAATAGAACATGTTAAAAAAGCAGGCCTGCCTTTGATTGTTGCTTTAAACAAAATGGACAGGCCAGAAGCCAATCCAGAAAAAGTAAAAGGAGAATTAAAGAAAGAAGAGATTTTAGTTGAGTCAATTGGAGGTAGAGTTCCTTCAGTGGAAGTTTCTGCCAGAACCAAAAAAGGAGTAGCTGAGCTCTTGGATTTGATCTTGCTGGTAGCAGAGATGGAAGACCTAAAAGCAGACCCGGAAAAACCAGGAGAAGGAGTAGTGATAGAGTCTTATTTGGATAATTTGCGAGGGCCTACTGCCACTCTCCTTTTAACCCAGGGCCAGTTAAAAAAAGGTGATATTATTGGTACTCCTTCCACTTTTACCAAGATAAAGAGTTTGGAAGACTTTCAAAAAAAACCTATTACTCAAGCCTTTCCTTCTCAACCCATTATCATATTTGGTTTTGAAAAAGTTCCTAAGCTTGGAGAAAAGTTTAGAGTGTTCGCTGACATAGAGAGCGCTCAGAATCATCTTAAGGCCCCAGAAAAAGAAACAGCCAGGGTTTTTAAAGCGTCAGAGGGCCAGAAGGTTTTAAGTTTAATTCTGAAAGTAGATGTTTTGGGCTCGGTTGAAGCGATAGAAAGTATTTTGCAAGGACTCCCTCAAGAAAAGGTTGTTTTGGAGATAATTAAATCAGAAGTGGGCAATATTAATGAGTCAGACATTCAACTAGCTAAAGGAAGCAAAGCTGTAATTTTTGCTTTTCGGGTAAAAACAGATAAAGTAGCTCAGAAACTAGCAGAGAGAGATAAAGTTAGAATCTTTACTTTTGAAGTAATTTATGACTTAGTGGAGGCTACTCATAAACTAATGGAAAAACTAGTTGAGCCGGAAGTAGTGAGAATGGAATTAGGAAAGACGAGGGTTTTAGCTAAGTTCATATCAGAGAAGAACCGCCAGATAGTAGGTGGCAGGGTAACAGAGGGGGAAGTGAAAAAAGGAGCTTCAATTGAGGTTTGGCGGGAGGATGAGAAAATAGGCCAGGGAAGAATGGTTAATCTTCAAAGAAACAAAAAAGATATAGATTCTGTGGCCAAAGGAGATGAGTGCGGGATTTTATTTGAGGGAGAGGTTAAGATAGAAGAAGGAGACACTTTGATTTTCTATCAAGAAGAGCGCCACAAAGGGGAGATTTAAATGGCAAAGCGCATTCCCCAAGTTAACCAGGTTATAAAAGAAGAGCTCTCCCGGATTATCTTAAAAGAGCTGGAGTGTCCTCCCGGAGTTTTGGTTACTGTTACCAGAGTAGAAACTTCAGTCGATTTAAAGCAAGCCAAAGCCTATATTAGCGTTATGCCAGAAGAGAGAGGAAAAGATATACTTTTAGTCCTTAATAATCAAATCTTTAAGCTCCAGCAGAGACTAAACCAGCGCTTAAACATGAGACCAGTTCCCAGAATTAAGTTTTTAGAAGAGAAAGAAACAGTTCAGGCAGGTAAGATAGAGGAGATATTGGAGAAGATTAAGAAAGATGGAGGTTGAAAATTTAGGGGAAAGTGCTAAAATATATTCTTCGTCCGGCCAGGTAGCCAAGTAGCTAAGGCGTCGGTCTGCAAAACCGATATACACGGGTGCAAATCCCGTCCTGGCCTCAAAATTTTGCCGAGGTGGCGAAACTAGGAAACGCACAGGACTTAAAATCCTGCGGGTGTAT
>CAZCSH010000038.1:0-2876 GCA_964501545.1 uncultured Candidatus Saccharibacteria bacterium | reverse complement strand
TATGAATTAGCGCCTTTCTTTTCTTCTGTTTCAACTTGATTGGGTTTTTGCTCAACAGCCTTCTCTGTCGGTTTTTCTTCTCCAGGAGATCCGGCTATAGTCTCTTCCTTTTTCTCCTCTGTCGCCTCTTCTGTTTGTTTAGGTTTAACTTCAACAGGCTTTTCTGCTGGCTTTTCTCCAGCTGCAGCTGCTTTCTCTTCCTTCTTCTTTGCTTTTTTATGAACATCTATTTTCTTAGCCTCAATAAGGCCTGCTGAAACTAAAAGATTGTGAACGGTATCAGAAGGTTGAGCCCCAACAGACAACCAATGTTTAATTCTATCCTCTCGTAAAACCTTTTCTTTGGTCAGAGGATTATAAAAACCAACCTCTTCAATAAAAAGGCCTTTGACAGAAGACTTTTCTTTCTCAGTCACTACTATTTTGAATGCAGGTTGGTCTTTTTTACCAACCCGGAAAAACCTTATAACTAACATATCTTTACCATTGCTTTGCTTCTAAAGCTTTGCGGGCCGCCGCCTCCTCAGCTTCTTGTTTTGAAGAGCCCTCTCCTTCTGCTATCTTTTCCTTTTCAAGAAAAATACCGATAACAAAGTGTTTGGCATGGTCTGGACCCCATTCACGCAAGACCTTATAGATTGGGGTAACGCCTACCCTTTCTTGAGCTTCCTCCTGAAAAAGAGATTTAGCATCTCGGAAGGAACCTTTTTCAATAATTTCAGCTAGTTGGCTAATTAAATGGGTCTGAAGGAAATCTTGGCAAGCCTTATAGCCTCGGTCAAGGTACAAAGCTCCAATCAAAGATTCAAAGGTGTTAGCTAAGATGTATTGACGGGCCTTGCCTGTTTCTTTGGCCTCTCCCTGAGATAAAAGTAAAAAGTCATTAAACCCTAAATCCCCTGCTACTTCAGCCAGCATCTTAGCGTTGACCAAAGCTGCCCGCCAATTAGTTAGTACTCCTTCGGATTCTTCAGGATAAACTCGGTAGAGATGTTCTGTAACGATTAACTCCAAGACGGCGTCTCCTAAAAACTCCAATCTTTCATTGTGCTCCAACTTAAAAGCTGGGTTCTCGTTAATATATGACCTATGGCAAAAAGCTTGGGTTAGCAAATCCTTTTTTTTAAAAGAGATATTTAGTTTCTTTTCTAACTTTTTGAAATCACTCATCAAGTTTTTTTTATTTTATAAAAAATGCGGATGGAGACGAAAATTATTTTTTCATCGACTATTTTTCTTTTTTCTCAATCTCCTTAAAGACTGTTCCCAAAACCCCGTTAATAAACTTGCCAGAGCTCTCACCGCCAAAGGATTTAGCCAGCTCAATCGCTTCATTAATCGCTACCTTTGGCGGAACCTCTTCTTTTGAACCAAACAACAACTCATACAGCCCCAAACGCAAGACATTCCTGTCAACTATCGTAATCTGGTTAATCGGCCATTCTGGAGCTGCTTTTTCAATAATCTGGTCAAGCTTTTGAAGGTTTTTTATAACTCCTGTGACCAGCTGCCAGACAAAAGTTTGATCCTCCAGGCCCGGGCCGAACTCTTTAAGATTACGCTCAACAACTTCTTCCAAATTTAACTTTTTACCAGAAAAGTCCCATTCGTATAAACTTTGCATTGCTATAGAACGAGAAAGATGTCTTGATGCCATAAGATTACTTTTTGGAAAGTTCTTCCCAGCTTAAGGATTTCTCAGTTTTTTGTTTTTCTTCTCCTTTTTTAGCCGCTGTTTCCTTTTCCCTGGCTTTTCTCTCTTTCTTGGTTAAATCTTTTAAAACATCTATCACCTCCGCTCCCTTGTAATAACCGCAATTCAAACAAACAGTATGGGGCAATACTGGTTTCCCACATTTGGGGCAAACTGTCAAAGAAGGCTCTTTCAAAAAAATATTAGCCCTTCTTCTGTTCCTTCTTGATTTTGTGTGTCTTTGTTTGGGAACGGTCATAAGCGCTTCGCTAAATTAAAAATGCAAAAATCAAAATGCAAAATTATATTATCACACTAATCAAATCTCTTCAATAGTCTAAAGGTTCTCCGGTGAATTCTACAGGGACCGTGCTCTCTTAACATCCGATAATGAAGTCTTGTGGGATATCCTTTATGTTGATAAAACCCGTAACCAGGATACCTTTGGTCAAGCTTGACCATTATTCTGTCCCGGGTCACTTTGGCGATTATGGAAGCCGCTTTGCAAACATTGATTTTTTCGTCCGCCTTGACCAAAGCTCTTTGAGGAAGGCCAACGTCAAGAGTCATTAAGCCATCAACTATCAAGAGGTCGGCTTTGACGCCAAGTTTTAAAACCGCTTTTTTCATGGCAAGCCTGGTGGCTTCCAAAATATTTATTTTGTCTATTACTTTTTCTGAAGATTTACCCGTTGCCCATTTAACTTTTGGATTGCCAGTCAGCAATTTATAGAATCTTTCTCTTTGTTTGGCCGAAAGCCTTTTAGAATCTTTCAATCCGGCGAACTTAAGCCGGGGCGAAGTGAAACAAACCGCGCCAGCCACAACCGGCCCGGCCAATGGTCCTCTTCCGGCTTCATCCATACCAACGACTATTTTTCTTTTCTTTCTTTTTGACCGAAACATATAATTTTTACATTATAGCATTTAAAAAACAAAAATTCTCGCCGGAAATCCGGGAGCCAAGGGGAGAGAAACTTCCGCTGACTCCCGAATTTCCAACGAGAATAATCGATGTCGATAATGGATATCGGAAATCCATTATTTCTGTTTGTTGCTAACTCATTGTCATTGCCACCCCGAAGATTTCTCAAAGAACTGTTTCCACGCTTCAGCCCACAAGCTTCTTATGAGCTCAAGTGTGTGGGTGAGGTACTAGCGAGCGCTTTTTTGATTGCACTCT
>CAZCSH010000037.1:0-2903 GCA_964501545.1 uncultured Candidatus Saccharibacteria bacterium | reverse complement strand
TCTCTCCTTTCTGGTTTGCGCAAAACACGCAAAACCCTCTTTTCTGAAAGACGGTATTGGCGGAGTTTGGCTTTGGAGTGCTGAGTCCAAAAAACCTTCTCTTCTTTCGCTAAAACCTGTGGCATTTATGAATTTTCCTCAAACTTATCAAAACAAACCAATTCGCTAAGATCTTTTCTGCTCTTTTCCTTGGGTTTGTCTGAAGGATAACCCAAAGGCAACAAAACAACCACCTTGTATTTAGCCGGAATTCCTAAAATTTCTTTGACTCGCTCCTGGGAAAAAGCACCAATCCAGCAAGTACCAAGACCTTCTGCCACTGCGGCTAAGGTCATGTGATCTACAGCTATTGCCAGATTAACCGAATAAGTGGGCACCCCGCAACTCATAGTATCTTCGGGGTTTAAAGAAACAGCCGCTATAACCACTGGAGCTTCAGCAAGAAAACTTTGTCCAGCTGCAGCCTCAGCCAATTCTTTTCTCTTTTCAGCCTCTTTGACCACAACAAATTTATAGTCTTGGGCATTATGGGCCGAGGGAGCCAAACGACCTGCCTCTAAAACTTGATTTAAGCTTTCTTCTGGTACAGCCTCTGACTTATAAGCCCTGACGCTGTATCTTTTTTGGATTGCTTGGTAGATATCCATATATATTTATTTTAAACTACTTTTGACCTTTAATTGAGCTCAACCAACTCATAGTCTCTTTTTCCCATTCCCAGTTTCTCAGCATAATCTATCTGGTCAGAGGGGTCCATATCTCGGCTACTAAACTTTTCTTTTCCAACCAGATCTAGACTGGCTTGCTCAATAGCCACAATATCGTCAGAAGCCAAAATGCCAATATCTGGAACAAAAGGTTTCTGCAGTCCTTCCCTCAAACAATCACAATGGGAAGTAATATTTATCAAAACATTAATAAAATAGCTTTTCTTTCCTTTCAAAGCCCCTAAGGCATATTCTACTATTCTTTCTTGAAGATCTTTTGAAGTTCCTCCTTGGCCAAAAGGTCTTTCTACTGCCCCATTGGGACAAACTGAAACACATAAGCCACAACCAATACACTTTTTCCGGTCAATCTGGGCTTTACCATTTTCTCCTATACTAATAGCATTAGCTGGGCATTCTCTTTGGCAAGCGCCACAACCTGTACAGAGTGTAGGATTAACCATTAAATTAAAATGCTGGTGCATCTCTAATTTTCCTCCTTTGCTTCCCAAACCCATGCCAACATTCTTTAAGGCTCCCCCAATTCCAGTCATACCGTGGCCGGTAAAATGAGTTAGAGCTAAAATTGAGTTAAAATCTTTAATTCCTGCTCCTATTTTTACTTCTTTGAAATGTTTTAAACCAACAGGAATCTTAATCTTATCTTGACCTTTTTCGCCATCGGCAATTAAAATAGGGGCAAAACCAAAACCCTGGTCTTGGGCCAACTTTTTGTGGGTTGAGGCAAAAGAACGCTCCCCTTTGTATAAAACCGTACAATCTGTCAAAACAGCCTCTTTAACTCTTTCTTTTAAACTGTCATAAATTGCTTTAGTCAAAACTGGGCTTAAATAGGTTTGACTTCCTCTTTCTCCAAAATGAAGCTTGATAGCCACCTTATCCTCAGATTGAAAGAAATCAGAAAAGACTTTTGAGATTTCCTCCCCGGCCTCAGTTAAGCTTTCTGGGGACTTATCTTTTACCCTTAACAAATAAACTTTGCTCATTTTTGCTTTATTATTTTTAAAATGTATTTTTTAACCTTTAATTGCTCCTTTATGGTATTATCTAATTCAATGGCAATCAAGGAAGAAAAATACTTTAAAGGATACCTCTTTAAATAATCTACTTCAGAAAGCTTGTCTAAATGGTGTCTGTCGTAATGAAGTTCCCCCCTTTTGGTTTTAGAAGGTTTATTTTTAATAGCGCTAACATGGTTTGCCCCTATTTTGTATTTCTCTAACATCTTTAAGTCATGATTAAACTTCTTTTTATTTAAAAGTCTGGCATCTTCCAAATGAGTAAAATCTAAACAAATGCCAGCGAATTCTTTTATCTCTTTCTCTTTAAGGGGGAAAAGGGTATTTTCAACATAAATTATCTTTTTATATTTTGAGTAGTTATGCTTTAGAGGATATAAACCTGAGGGACTGTGAATGTTAAAAGCTTGGGTTTTAAATCTTTTTGCCAAGTAATCCAGCTCCCCGATCTCCATATCACTCCTTAAGTGAACAAAAGGAATTCTTTTAATGGTTGATTTCTCCAGCAAAGAATAGAGCCTGGCTCTCTCTTTGCTCTTTAAGCAGGTTGGGAAAAGAGCTATCTCCTTTAACTTCAATCTGTTAATCTCTTTTATCTTTTCCTGCCAGTCAGAACCCCAGGTAGTGGTAATGGTTGGCAAAATCTTTCTCTCTGCTCTTAGTTTAATAACCTTATCTAAAATCTTTTTAAACCAAACTGTGTACTTTTTGGGCTGAGACTTAAGACTTCTTCTTAGGGCAGCCGGGCTTATCCATTTCCAGTCTTCGGCTTCTAATTTGTTGGGCTTTGGCTTTCCATCAAATTCTCCAAAGAATACATGGTCAAACTCATACTCTATTAGCTCACCAAGTTTAGCTTTATAAATAAAACTAAAGGCCTCTCTCAAATCAACGGCTATCCCCATCTCCTCTTTCAGCCGTAGCTCTGCTTCTTTTTTAATATCTTTTCCTGGCCTGGGATGGGAACAACAGGTGTTAGTCCAGAGACCGCCTGAATGATACTTTCCTCTGGCTCTTTTTTGAAGAAGTATTTCTCCCCTCCGATTAAAAACAAAAACGGAGAAGCAACGATGAAGCTTTCCCTTTTTGTGCACTTCCATCTTCTCTCCCAAGCCTATCTCTCTATCTTTTTTATCAACAAGAATTATTTTACCTT
>CAZCSH010000036.1:0-3317 GCA_964501545.1 uncultured Candidatus Saccharibacteria bacterium | reverse complement strand
GTTTCATCGTCCGCATATTCCAGTTCAGCCCCAACAGGCAAACCTCGGCCTAAGCGGCTGATTTTCTTGCCCTGAGCCGCGCCGAAAGGTTTCAATAGTCTTTCTAAATAAAGGCAAGTGGCTTCTCCTTCCGTCGTTGGGTTAATGGCTAAGATTATTTCTTTTACTTCTTGCTTTTTAACTCTCTCTAGCAGCTCTTTTGTTCTGAGTTCCTTGTTCTCTTCTTTTTTCAAAGCAGAAACCAGGCCTCCTAAAATAAAGTATCTGCCCTTGTACTTCTTTGTTTTTTCAAGAGAAGCCAGGTCTTGTTCTTTTTCCACTACAGAGAGCAGGCTTTTATCTCTTTCTTTATCCCGGCAGATTTCACAAAGCTCTCCTTCTCCTTCAAATGCTTTGAAGCAGAACTGGCAGATTTTGGTTTTTTCTCTGAGCTCTTTGAGAGAGGAAGTTAATTCTTCCAGTTCTTCTTTCTTGAATCTGAGCAAATAAAAAACAAATCGGGCAGCTGTTCTTGGCCCGACTGTTGGGAATTTGGAAAACAAGTTGATTAGCTTTTGGATTGTTTTTGGGTACATGGCTAAGCGATAGCTCCTTCTTCCTGATATTCTTTTTCCAAGTTGCGGAAAGATACCCGGCTGTCATCAAAATAAAGCTCTACTTTACCAACGGGGCCGTTTCGGTGTTTAGCAATAATAATATCTGCCACATTGGGTCTCTGGCTGTCAGTTCTATATCTGTCTTCTCGGTAAATAAACAAAACCACATCTGCGTCTTGCTCAATCGCTCCTGTTTCTCTTAAGTCAGACAGTCTGGGGATTTGAGGGGAGCGTTGTTCTACTGCTCGGGAGAGTTGAGAGACAGCTAGGACAGGAACATTCAGCTCTCTGGCTAAGGCTTTGAGGGAGCGAGAGATTTCTGTCATTTGCTGAACCATGGTCACCTGAGTATTTCTGGGTTCCATTAACTGCAAATAATCAACAATTATTAGTCCGAGACCTTTGTCTGCTTGCAAGCGCCTGGCCATAGCTCTCATTTGGAGGATGTTGGAGGAGGCAGCATCATCAATATAGATTGGGGCTTCTGATAAAACGCCTAGGGCTCTTTGAATGTGGCTAAAGTCATTATCTTCTCCATCTCCAGAAAGCTTGCCTGTTCTCAGTCTCCATAAATCAATCCCAGCCTGGTCAGCAATCAGTCTGTCAACCAGCTGGTCTCTGGACATTTCCAGGGAAAAGATGCCAACCGGTATTTTTTCATTAATGGCTACATGGCTGGCAATATTGGTAGCCAGGGCGCTCTTTCCCAGAGAAGGTCTGGAAGCTAAGACTATCAGGTCTGACTTTTGAAGACCAGCTAAAATATTGTCTAAGTCAGTAAAGCCTGTGGCTAGGCCTCTTAAACCTTCTTTTCTCTTGGAAAGCCTGTCTATCCTCTCAAAAGCTTCTCCCAGAGTGTCTTTTAACAGAAGGAAGTTCTGGGAAAGTCCTTTTTGGGCAATGCCAAAGATTTTCTGTTCTGCTTTATCAAGGAGGATTTCTGGGTCTTCTGTTTCATTGTAGCCCAAGTCCGTCACTTCAGACCCTGCTTCAATCAAATCTCTCAAGATTCTTTTTCTCTGGACAATCTTGGCGTAGTTTAAAACATGACTGGCAGTAGGAACCGAATTGATTAATTCGGTCAAATAGCTGTGGCCACCAATTCCTTCCAGGAGATTCTTTTCTTGGAGACGAGTGGAAACACTTAAGAGGTCTATTGTTTCTTCTCGTTCAAAGAGCTCCTGGCAGACTTGATAGATGTCTTGGTGAACTTTTCTATAAAAGTCTTTTTGGGAAATAAAATCCACCACCTTGACAATGGCGTTCTTGTCCAAGAGCAAACAGCCTAAAAGAGACTGTTCAGCTTCAATGCTCTGGGGGAGAGATTTTTCTGGAAGGTCTTCTGGCATACTAATTCAATTTAGCATGGGTCAAAGAGATTGGCAAGAAGCCTATTTTTTATTAGAATTAACTAATAAGTAAGGTGAAGAGGTCAAAGAAGCTAAGGCTTCTTTTCCACCTTCGCTTTTATTAACATAAAAACTCGGTTAATGAAGGTAGGTCTAATTTCATTTCATTCGTTTTTGCACCCAGGCGGAGTTAAAAGACACATTCTGGAGCTGCGGGATGAGTTTAAAAAAAGAGGGATAGAGGTGCGGGTCATAGCTCCCAGAAGAAAGGCTTCTGAAAGATATGGCAAAGATGTTATTTTACTGGGCACTTCCTTCCCTTTGAGCTTGGGTGGCACTCAGGCAGACTTTGACATTAACTTTAACCCTTTTGCGATTGAGGAAGTTTTGAAAAAGGAGAAGTTCGATGTTTTGCACTTCCACAACTTTGGTTTTCCTTCCGCCCTTCAGATTTTGGAAAGGTCAAAGAGCCTTAATATTCTGACTTTTCACGCCAACCTTGAAAAAACAAAGCTTTTTAAGTTATTTCCCGTTCTTCTTTCTTTTTTTAACACGATGGTTAATTGGAAGATGGATGGCATTATTGGAGTTAATCCTTTGAATCTTAAGGTCTTTAAAGGATACAAAAGACCAAAAGCTGTTATTCCAAACGGAATAGATTTGAATGAGTTTCATCCTAAAGTCAGAGGGTTAAAAAAGTTTTCTGATAAAAAGCTCAATATCTTGTTTTTAGGGAGGTTGGAAGAAAGAAAAGGCTTAATTTATCTTTTGCGGGCTTATAAGATCTTGGAAAAGAAGCATAAGAACTTAAGGTTAATTGTGGTTGGGGAAGGAGAATTGAAGGAAGAGTTGATGGACTGGACAAGGAAAAACAAGTTAAAGAATGTTGTGTTTGAAGGAGAGGTTAAAGAAAAAAATGTTCCGGCTTTTTACAGAACAGCAGACATCTATTGCAGCCCGGCAATTTATGGTGAGAGCTTTGGTATTGTTTTGGTAGAGGCCATGGCTTGCGGCACCCCGGTTGTTGCTTTTGCTAACAAGGGCTACAAGGTGGTGTTGAGAAAAGGAAAAGGTAAGAGGTTTTTAGTCAGACCCAGAGATTATCGGGGTTTGGCTAAAAAAATAGATTTATTAATTAAGAACAAGGAATTAAGAAAGGAAATGGGGGATTGGGGACTGAGAGAGGCTCAAAAATATGCCTGGCCTAAAATAGCTGACCAGGTTTTAGATTTCTACGAACTTTGTAAAAAGAAAAAGACAATTGTTTTAGGCACACACTTTTGGCGGTTTTTTTAAGTTAATAATTTGAGCATTTCGTTCGGCGTTTTCCCGTTAAGTCCGCAGTGCTTTGTATTATTATACTCTCTATTCC
>CAZCSH010000035.1:0-3516 GCA_964501545.1 uncultured Candidatus Saccharibacteria bacterium | reverse complement strand
AAGTTAAAATATTTATGAAAATATTTATTAAGGCAAAGCCCTCGGCCAAAGAGGAAAAAATAGGAAAAATCAGCGAAACAAATTTCATTGTCTGGGTGAAAGAGCCGCCAATAAAAGGCCAGGCGAACCGGGCGATAATCAGGGCATTGGCCTCTTATTTCAAAGTTGCGCCTTCTAAGATTAATCTTGTTTCCGGATTTTCCTCAAAACAAAAAGTTTTTGAAATATTAGTATAATCTAATCTAACCTAATGAAAGTTACCATTAAAGCGACAAACTTGGATTTAACCCCGGAAGTCAAAGGGGCGATTGAGGAAAAGATTGCCACTTCGGACAAATTTGTCTCTCATATTAATGCCCCGGTTGAGGCTTTTGTTGAAGTAGCTGTTGAGACCCGCCATCGCAAAAAAGGAAAAATTTATTACGCCGAAGCAAATATTAAAGTCCCAGGAGAAATTATCAGATCTGAGGCGAGAGAGGAGAATATTTACAAAGCAATTAATACGGTGAAAGATGAGCTTCAGGCTCTCTTAAAAAAGTACAAAGAGAACCAAAGGGCTTAATAATTTGCGTCCTAAACCGGGACTAGTCTGTTTAGGCCTGGCCTCAACAAGTCGCCAAAGGGGCGGTTTTTTGGTAGAATGAATCAAAAGGCCATAAATATAATAAAAAAATAAAAGATTAAAAAAAATGGGTATAGGATGGGCAAACTTAAAAAGACGTCTGAAAAAGGCGAAAAAAAGAGGTTTAAAGAAGAAAAAATAGAGAGGCTCACAAAAGATCGCCAGGGAGGCGGTTTTTTGATAGGATGGATAAATATGACTAAATTTTTGTTAATTTCAGGAAGTCCGAGGCAAGGCAATACGGAGTTCATCTTAAAAAAGCTTTTTGAATCGTTAAAGGGCAAAAAAGAGCTGATTTTGCTTAGGGAAAAGAACATCAAACATTGCCTGGGATGCCAAGCTTGTGATAAAAGCAACAAATGTGTTATTTCAGACGATATGCAAGAGATTTATGAGAAATTGATTAAAACTGAAACAATAATTATAGGTACGCCAAACTATTTCAACAATGTTCCAGGATTATTAAAGGACTTTATAGATAGAACAAATCCTTTTTACAATACAGATCTTTTGAAAGGTAAAAAGCTAATTGTTGTAATTGCTGGAGAAAGAGATAAAAAGTATTTAAAGGAGGTTGTTAAGAATGCTTTTTCTGGCTTTATTAAATGCCATAAATTAAAGTTGAGAGGTTCTTTTTACTTTCGAGCAAGTGATCCAAAGGATGTGGCCAGCAGTCCAAAGCCTTTAAAGCTTATTAAAGAAATTGCCAACTATGTTAATAAAAACTGTTAAAACAAGAAAGATAATCCCTGAAAAAGATAGAGACCTTTTTTCGATTTTGAAGAGATATCTACCAAAACTAAAAGAGAACTCAATCGTAGTTGTTACCTCCAAGGTTGTTGCTATTTGCCAAGGAAGGATAGCTGATCCCAAGGAGATAACCAGGGATGAATTAGCTGAGAAAGAGGCTGATTGGTATCTTCCTCGGAGTCTCAACAAATACCACTTCATGCTGACTATAAAAAGAAATACTATGATAGCTTCAGCTGGGATAGATGAGTCAAATGGAGCAGGTTACTACATTCTTTGGCCAAAAGACCCACAAAAGTCAGCTAACAAAATCAGAGCTTTTTTGAAAAAGAAGTTTGGGTTAAAGAATCTGGGAGTAATTATTACAGACAGCAAACTTACGCCTTTGAGGTGGGGAGTAACAGGGGTGGCTATAGCTCACAGTGGGTTTTTGGCCTTGAATGACTACCGGAAAAAACCTGATATCTTTGGCAGAAAGTTAAAGGTAACCCAGGCCAATGTTGCCGAAGGCCTGGCTGTAGCTTCGGTCTTGGCTATGGGGGAAGGGAAAGAACAGACACCGATAACTGTTATCGAAGACGTTCCTTTTGTGAAGTTTCAAAAAAGAAATCCCAGCCAAAAAGAATTGAAAGCTCTTCGGATTAGCTTGAAAGAAGATGTTTATGGTTCAATGTTAACTAGCGTTAGCTGGAAAAAAGGAGGTGGTGGCCAGAATTAGCCAAACTATTATGGAAAACTTAATTATCCAAAATCCAGATGAATTAAACAGAATCAAAAGAGAGATTTCAGAAGACGGAGCAGAGAAGCTCCATGTTTTGGCAGATTTTGACAGAACCCTGACCAAAGCTTTTGTTGATGGAAAAAGTATTCCTTCTTTGATTTCTATTTTGCGGGATGAGAATTATTTGACTCCTGACTATCCTCAAAAAGCCAAAGATCTTTATGCTAAGTATCACTCGATTGAAATCAATACTAATATCTCTTTGGAAGAAAGGAAAAAAGCAATGAAAGAATGGTGGGCTACCCATTTTGAGTTATTGATTAAGTCGGGTCTTAATAAAAAAGACATAGAGAGCGTTGTTGCTTCTGGGAGGATTAGATTTAGAGAAGGGTTTGCAGACTTTGCTGATTTTCTGAAAGAGAAAAACATTCCTTTAGTTATTATGTCTTCCAGCGGTTTGGGAGGAGACCCTATTTTAATGTGCTTGGAAAAGGAAGGTAAACTGTCTGATAATATTTATATTATTTCCAATTCTTTTGAGTGGGATAAAGAAGGCAAGGCCGTAGCTGTTAAGGGTCCCATCATTCACTCAATGAATAAAGATGAAACTATGCTTCAAAGCTTTTTGGTTTTTGAGAAAATAAAAGAGAGAAAGAATATTTTATTGCTGGGAGACAATTTAGGGAATGTTGGTATGGTAGAGGGGTTTGATTATGAGAATCTGATTAAAGTAGGGTTTTTGAATGAAGCAGTGGCAGAGAGCCTGGCAGAATACAAGAAGAATTACGACGTGGTTATTTTAAATGATTCTTCTTTTGACTTTATCAATAAATTATTAAGAGAAATGGTAAAATAATAATATGATGAGGAAAATAACCAAAACAGTCTATCTTTCTTTTGCCGGTTTTGTTGTTTTTGTCATTCTCCACAATGCAGTTTATGCTGTATTTCAAGTGGAAGAGCCTGTTTTCTTTACTCTCGCTCTTCTCTCCGGTCTGGTTTTTCTGGTTTCTTTTATCGGCAACATTGTCAGTTTTATTGCTGGCAAGATAAGAAAATAGCTTCTTCAGGGAGAAAAAATCGCCAGCCCGCCTTCTGGTTTGGCCGGTTTTTTGGTAGGATAATCTTAGAAACTTACCATGGGGGCAGGATATGGATAAAGAGACCGGGGTTTTGGTGAAAAAAGAAACATCCGGAGCTAGGAGACAAATCCGGCAGCTTGAGAAAGACGGCTTGGATCCTGAAGTAGTTGCCGAATACCGCTCTTTGATAGAAGAGCTGGCAAAGGAGGGAGACCTTGAGAGGCTTAAACAAGCCAGAGAAACCCTTAGGTTAGTGGGGAAAAAGCATATAGAACTCAGGAGAGGGTTCTGAAAAGAAGTCCTTTTGTCGAAGGGCTTCTTATTTATCTAAAACAATTGAG
>CAZCSH010000034.1:0-3807 GCA_964501545.1 uncultured Candidatus Saccharibacteria bacterium | reverse complement strand
TACAGCTCTTCTCTCGGTAAAGGGGATTTTTTAAACTTTAAAAAACAGCTTATTTTCGCAGGACTTGGTTTTCTGCTTTTATTTTTGTTCTCTTTTTTGGACTATCGGATCTTAAGAACTAACCCTTATTTGGTTTTAGTTCTTTATTTTTTGTGTTTGTTGGCTCTGGCTGGCCTTTTCTTTTTTGCTCCTGAAATCAGGGGAGTTAAAAGCTGGTATAAGTTAGGCCCCATTTCTTTTGACCCCATTGAGTTTACTAAGATTATCTTAGTTATTTTATTGGCTAAATACTTTTCAATGAGGCATGCGGAAATGTACCGGGTAAGACATATTTTGCTTTCTGGATTGTATGTTTTCTTCCCCGTCGCTTTAATCTTCTTTCAGCCAGATTTGGGCTCAGTTTTGATTTTGTTGGCTTTGTGGCTGGGGATTTTGATTATCTCTGGAATCAAGCTAAAACACTTTTTCATTCTGCTATTATGTGGTCTCTTAATTTTAGTTTTGAGCTGGGGTTATTTTTTGAAAGATTATCAGAAAGAAAGAGTTCTCGGCTTTATTTTCCCCTCAGACCCCTTAGGGGCTGGGTGGAGCCAAAACCAAGCTAAAATTGCTATTGGCTCTGGCGGTATCCTGGGCCAAGGAATAGGTTTGGGCTCTCAAACCCAATACGGCTTTTTACCAGAACCCCAGACAGACTTTATTTTCGCTGCGATAGCCGAGGAAACCGGGCTTTTGGGAGCAGGGATTCTGCTTTTGCTTTTCTTAGTACTTTTATGGAGAATTATTAAAATTGCAATAGATAGCCAGACTAACTTTTCCCGTCTTTTTGCTACCGGCTTCTCTCTACTCTTAATTTCTCAAATTTTCATTCATATTGGTATGAATTTAGGGCTTCTTCCCATTATTGGTATTTCCCTGCCTTTAGTTAGCTATGGAGGTTCGGGTTTAATCGTATTTCTAGCTGGAATTGGCATCCTCCAGAGCATGAGAAACTCTTAGATTTTACTGCCCGATACCCCTTTAAAGATTATCCACATAAAACCCCTTGACCCCGTTAGAAGTTTCCACACCTTAAGGCTTCAAAACCTTAATTTTTATTCCTGTGGATAACTTAACTTCTAACGGGGTTGACAGGGGTTTTTCTTTACGAGACAATAAGATAATATGTTCAGGCTAAATTAAGGGGGTATGTCGGATATCGGACATCATTAAGAAAATGAAAGGCGAAAAGAAAAATAGTCAAAGAGAATTTCATTCTCTTTTCCAGTTGCGCTTTCGTAAGACGAAAGCTTACTGGGCGATGAAATAAATTTCATCTTCCCTTTCGTCCCACGTAACGGGACTCAATAAAAGAAGACTCCCAGAAAGCCTTCCCAAATCTCGGTCGAAAAGAGGAAAAAGGGCGGTTTTCTATTACCGAACTTCCGTTCATGGAAGTAAGGGGGAAGAAGATGACGAAGTCATCTTCGCCCGGAGTCTTCTAGATGGATTTTACTGGAATAAAGGATTTTGTCAAGTTTTTTCTCCCCAAAACCTTATGGCTGGAGACGCAGAAAAATACATATCATTACAAGAAGCAACTCAATTCTGTGCTTATACCCAGGAGTATTTGAGTTTGAGAGCGAGACAGGGAAAGCTCAAAGCAGTAAAGTTTGGCAGAAACTGGGTTACAAAAAAAGAATGGATGGATGATTATTTGGGGCAGGTAGAAGAATATAACCATAAGGTCAATAACAAACAAGAGAAACTCCCAAGAGTAGCTACTGTCAAAAAGGCAAAAGTAGCTGTCACTAAGTTTGTTGCTCCCCCTAATAATCTGCCAATAGAAAGGGTACCAGTTTTGCGCTTTGGGCTTGTGGCAGGTCTGGTTTTCGTTTTGTTTTTAGCTGGAATTGTTTCTGGCAATGATTCTTTCAAGTATGTCCATCAGGAGACAGAGACCCTGCGCCAGAGGATAGATGAGGAAGTGCTGGTAGCAGGTCTGGCCAGAGATATTATTCTAAAAGCCACCCTTCAAGAAGGAGCTGATGTTGTTTTTGGTAAGGCAAGTTTCCTCTATCAATTGGCAGAAAGCACAAAGCATGGCCAATGGTTCTTGCAGCGCTACTTTGCGGCTAACGATGCCATTGAGCAGAAACTCTCTAGTTTCAAAAAGACTGCCCTTCAGAGAAAAGAAGTTGTAAAAGTGGTTGAAAGTTATAGTGCAGCCAACAAAACTGTTGAAGAATTTCTAAAATGGTTTTCAGGAGGCTTGGTTCAGGGATACCAAAAGGCCAATGAGGCTTTAGAGCAGAAGTTAGGAAATGTACCCCTAGTTTTGGTTGAGGGCTACCTTAAAGCTAATGACTTCCTCGAAAAGAAAATCGGGGATGGAGTTTTTGCTTTAAAACAAGGCTATCAAGACCTAACCCAAAGCATAACTCAGCCCTTTACCAAAGCCCTTAAGTTTGTTATAGGCCCTTGGAGTATCACTCTGCCAGAAGGCGGAGTGATAGACGAGAAGATGAAAGAGGATATGGAGACTCTTCAAAAAGACATCGCAGAGTTAAAAGAAGGAGTGACAGTGAAAGAAGTGATAAAGGAGGTAAGTAAGATTACCGAAGTCCAACCCGTTAAAGAAATTACCAAAGAAACCATAATTAGCAAGATAGATGAAAAAGCTCTTAAACTAATAAACGCCCAAATAGCAGAACTCCAGACAGAAGTTGCCAAAAGACTTT
This sequence comes from uncultured Candidatus Saccharibacteria bacterium, assembly GCA_964501545.1. Taxonomy (GTDB): domain Bacteria; phylum Patescibacteriota; class Minisyncoccia; order Minisyncoccales; family RBG-13-42-11; genus CAZCSH01. The sequence goes on along the minus strand of CAZCSH010000034.1, from coordinate 1,087 downwards.
ATGCCCCGGGAGGAGTTATTTCCCAGCAAATCTATATTACCCAGCCCGTAGCCTCTCCTAAGATCTACCAGGAAAATGGAGACATAGTTTTACAAACCGCAGGTTCGGGCAATGTTATTCTTTCTGCTGCCACCGGCATGCAAATAGCAGGCCAGCAAGTGGTTATTGACTCCACTAATGTTTTAAATCCTTTAGTTTATATTGCTGATAAAACCAGAATCGGTGGGCAAGTTAACATTGAGGGGCAGTTGGATGTCGGTGGCCCAATTACCAGTCAACACATTACTCTAAACACAGCTTCTGACTATTCTGGCAATATTTTGGATGCCAAAGTCGGCGGCACTTCAAAGTTTTCAGTAACAGAGGCAGGCAGCGCTACCTTAGTGGGTAATTTTACAATAGGAGGAAACTTAACAGTCAGTGGGGCCCAAACTTACTCAGGAGCAGCTAGCTTTACCGCTTCCAGTACAGCTGCTGCCCTAAGCGTCACTCAAAACGGAACAGGCAATATAGTTGATTTTACAGATGCGGGGACCTCTGTTTTCACCATAGCTGATGGCGGCTACGCTACCCTGGCAGTGACAGCTTCCACCACTCCAAGCTTTTTAATAAGAGCAGCAGACGCTACCAATACCTTTGCCTCCTCCACTTATTTAGGAATAGTAGCTAGCTCAACTTTTACTGGTAGGTTTCTTGATCTGCTATCAGCTAACACCAGTGTTTTTTATATTGATAGTTCAGGCAACCTTGTGGCAGCAGGTACCGTAGCCGTAGCTGGAACCACTACTTTGGCTACCACAGAAGGATCTGTAGGAGTGGGAACCACAACACCTGCCACCTTATTTACTGTCGCTACTTCAACCAACATCTTTAATATATTGACAACAGGCAAAGTCGGAGTAGGGACCACCTCTCCTGCCGAAGCTTTAAGTGTGGTTGGCAACATTCTGGGTTCTGGCAACATAGTGCTCCAAGATACAGCTGCCACCTCAAGCTTTTACGGGGCCTTGTATAGCTACGGCACCACCACTTTGGGCCAAGCCACTTCCTCCCCAACCATACTTACAGGTTATGTCCAGTCAGACAT
>CAZCSH010000033.1:0-3946 GCA_964501545.1 uncultured Candidatus Saccharibacteria bacterium | reverse complement strand
TCTTCCGGGGGCAAAACTACAACTGCTTCTTCTCCTGGTTTTTTATAACCCTGCTCTCTGGCTTTCTCTTCCCAGTAGATATCGCTCTCTGTTTGAATAAGACCTGCTTTCAAGTTAGCGTTTTTCTCTTCCAAAGCTCGTATCTCTTCTTGCAGCTCCTCTATCGTCTTTAATTTCTCTGTCCTTTCTCTGCTGATTTTCAGGTTAGAAAAGACTAAAAACCCAGCTACGGCCAGAAAAAGGAAAGCTATAAAAACAGAGAAAACAACATCTTGACGGGAACCCCTCTTTTTTGTTTTCCTATCTTTTGCTACCATAAAGAAACAGGTATGAATAAAAAACTTATTAGAACAATCTGGATTATTTTAGCTACCTTAGTAGTTTTGAGTATGGTGGTCTTTACCTTAGCTCCCTTACTCTAAAACATCTTAGCACAGAACTATCTACTTTTGAAGACTTCCAAAAAGACTCTGGAGGGAACGCGAACCCCTCCTTTTTCTTGGAGCTCCTTCTTGCCTTTTTTCTGTCGCTCCAAAAGCTTTCTCTTTCTGGTATAGTCTCCTCCATATAAGGGGGCTATCACATCCTTTCTCTTAGCTCTTATCGTTTCCCTGGCTAAAATCTTGCCGGAAACCACAGCTTGTAAAGGAACCTGGAACAACTGAGGGGGTAAAACTTCCTTTAGCTTTTTAATAATCCTTCTTCCTTCTTTTTCTACCTCCTCTCTGACCACTATCTGGGAGAAGGCTTCCTCTTTGACACCGGCAATCAAGATATCAAGCCGGACCAGATCAGAGGTTCTATAATCTAAAAACTGATAGTTTAAAGAGCCATAGCCCTGGGTAGCCCCTTTTAGATTATCATAAAAGTTAACAATAATGCTGGACAAAGGAACTTCAAAAGATAACAAAACAGTATTCTCACCAAAATAGTCTGTCTTAATGTATTTTCCCCGCAGCTTCTGGCCCAGTTCCATCAGCCTGCCAAGATAAGACTTGGGAGCCATTAGCTCCAAAGAAACCCAGGGCTCCAGCGTCTCTTTTATCTCTGACTCATTAGGCCAGTCTCCGGGAGAAAAGATGGTTCTCTCCTTATCTTTTTTGTCAATTATCTTGTAAATAACACTGGGAGAAGAAATAACAAGCTCTAGCTGGAATTCCCTTCTCAACCTCTCAACTATTATTTCCAGATGCAGGGAACCCAGAAAACCACAGCGAAATCCCCTGCCCAGAGCCTCCTTACTCTCTGGCTCAAAGGATAAGGAGGCATCGTTCAATTTCAACTTAGCCAGACCATCTTTTAACAAGTTATAATCATCAGCCGACTCTGGATAGATTGAGGCAAAAACAACTGGCTTTGGCTCCAAATAGCCTGGTAAAGCTTTTCCCTTAAAAGAAGGCGGAGTAATAGTTTCTCCAACTCTTACCTTTTCTATCTCTTTTATGCCAGTGGCAATATAACCTATTTCTCCTGCAGTAAGCTTGGTCTGGGGAAGAAAATGAGGAACAAAGAATCCTACTTCCTTTGCCTCAGCTTGAACTTTGCTCTGAAGCATCAAAATATCGTCTCCCTGCCGAATCTCGCCATCAACCACTTTAACAAAAGCGACCACCCCTTTGAAAGTATTGTACTGGGAGTTAAAAATTAAAGCCCGGAAGGGAGCTCCTTCTGCTCCTTTGGGGGCGGGAATAATTTCAACCACTTTTCCCAAAACCTTTTCCACTCCAGTGCCAAGCTTAGCTGAAATCTCCAGAACTTCTTCTGGTTTCTTTCCTACAAGAAGAGCCGCTTCAGTTTTCACTTCCTCTATACGGGCTGCAGCTAAATCAATCTTGTTAATAACAGGAATTATTTCCAAGCCCTGGACCTTGGCCAGGTTAAAGTTAGCTAAAGTTTGAGCTTGAATGCCCTTGGTGGCGTCTACTAGTAAAACAGCACCCTCTACCGCTGCCAGAGAGCGGGAAACCTCGTAAGAAAAGTCTACATGACCTGGGGTATCAATTAAGTTCAGGGTGTAGGGAATAGCGTTTAGGGTATATTTCATCCTGACCGGCTGCATTTTAATTGTAATACCCCTTTCCCGTTCCAGGTCCATTGAGTCTAAAAACTGCTCCCGCATCTTTTCTTTGGGAACTGTTTTTGTTAGTTCCAAAAACCTGTCAGCTAAAGTTGACTTGCCATGGTTTATGTGGCTGAGAATACAAAAATTACGGATCTTTTCCATTTAGCTTTTCTCAAACTGCTTCAAAACAGAAGACTTAATAGTTCTTAACTCTGGGGAGCCCAATAAATAGGTTGCTAGCAGAAAGACAAAAACTCCAGCCAGCCCTGCCAAAACTGCCTGGCCGAGAAGCCCGAGATAGGTCTGGGTATTAAGAAAGTTAGCTGCCAGATAAAGAGTGGAATAAACAGAGAGGGCCATAAAAAGAGTGGCTAAGACAACCTTTTTAAAAGACTGCCAGATTGCCTGAAAGCTTAATTCCCTGATCGTTCTTTTTAAAAAGAATAAAAGCAAAACAAACTGAAAAATGGCTGCCAGAGACAAAGCCAGAGGCAGGCCAACCACCTGAATGTTTTCAATCCCCTCAAGCCTTAAAATTGAAGCTGCGGCCTGCTGAAATCCATTAACATTAGCTAATAAACCAACCAGACTAAAGCTCAAAATAATATTAAGAGCCATAGCCAGTAGGCCTACTATGACCGGGGTTTTGGTATTTTGGAAAGAATAAAAGGTTCTGGACAAAAAAGGAATAAAAGCCCCGGCTCCAATTCCCAGACAAAAGATTCCCAAACAAGCTGCTGTTAAACGGGTCTCCAACCAGCCAAACTCCCCTGTTCCCAGAATCAACCTGACAATCTGAGACCTTAAAAGAAACATCAAAAGAGAAACAGGGGTAATTAAAAAAAGTATCTGGCAAAAGGTGGAGGAAAAGGATTCCAGAAATCCTCCTTTCGCCCCAGTCACCCAATTCCTACTTAAGGCCGGAAAAGCAGCTAGAGCAAAAGAAACCCCAATCAACCCTACTGGAAAATACTGAAGGTTATTGGAGAAATTAAAAACAGCAATTGAGCCTGTTGTTAAGGTTGAGGCAATGGCAGTAATGACAATCAAATTAAGGTGGTAAGCAGCTGCCCCAATAGTCCTTGGAATCATCAGCCTGAACACCTTTAGCAAGCCAGATTGACGGAAATTAAGAAAGAAGGAGTATTTATAGCCTGAGACTCTGGCAGCCGGCAGCTGAATTAACCAGTGGAGGAGGGCTCCCAGAATAACACCATAAGCTAAGCCCCGAAGGCCGAAGCGAGGGACTAAAAACAAAATACCAAAAATAATACCAAGATTGTACAAGACAGGGGCTAGAGAATAAACTAAGAAACGGTTAAAGTAATGCAAAACTCCAGAAAAAATGCTGGACAGGCCAAAGAAAACCGGGCTCAAAAACATAAGCCTAGTCAAGGCAACTGTCAATTCTCTCTGGGCCTCAGAAAACCCAGGAGCTACCAAATTAATAATCCAGGGAGACAGCCAAGCCAAAAGACCGCAAAGAAGAATCAAAAGTAACAAGAAACAATTTAAGAGATTGCTTGTAAATTGCCAGGCTTCTTTCTCATCCTGCCTAAAGTACTCAGCAAAAACAGGCAAAAAAACAGCTGCTATCCCTCCCATGATAAAGATGCCGTAAATAAAATCAGGAATCCTAAAGGCAGCGAAATAAATGTCCAGCTCCTCCCCTGCCCCAAAATGTCCAGCCAACAACCTATCTCTAACCAGACCCAAAATCCTGCTAAAGAAAGCTGAACCTGCCAACAAAATGGCAGCGAAGGTAATGGTCTTGCTTTGAGAGTTTAATATTCGCTTAAGCATAAAAAGTTAATTCAGTTTAACTTAAAATGAACTAAATTTCAACAGAAAAACAAAGGCCTTACTGTCTAGGTTCAGATACAT
>CAZCSH010000032.1:0-4088 GCA_964501545.1 uncultured Candidatus Saccharibacteria bacterium | reverse complement strand
CCTGTTATAATAAGATAGGAGTTGCTAAAATAAAGCAACCAGGCCCCATCGTCTATCGGCCAGGACATCAGGTTTTCATCCTGAAAAGCGGAGTTCGACTCCCCGTGGGGCCGCATGGCAGATAATTATCTCACTCTAACTCAAGTCTCAAACCTTTCAGATCTTAAAGAAAAGATAATTTACAAATGTTTTGAGATTTTGCCTGGGTTTTTATCCTGGGGTACCCTCTTGGCTGCCCTTTTTTTATCTATTTTCCAGCCAGTCATTGTGGCAGTTTTTATTATTATCTTTGATTTCTTCTGGCTGCTCCGTATTTCTTATCTTTCCTTTCACCAGACCTCCAGCTTCGGCCAGATGGTAAAGAATTTAAAGGTTGATTGGCGAGCGAAACTAGAAAAGTTGCCTCAGTGGCGAGATATTTACCACTTAGTTGTTCTGCCAATGTACCAGGAGGAAAAAGAAATAGTAGAGAGCAGCCTCCAGTCTTTGAAAGAAGCAGATTATCCTAAAGAAAAGATGATTGTTGTTTTAACTGTAGAGGAAAGAGGAGGGGAAAAAGCAAAAGAGGTAGCTGAAGTTATGGAAAAGGAGTTTGGGAGTGTTTTCTTTCGATTCTTAACCACTTTTCATCCCAAAGATATTGAGGGAGAAATTGCAGGAAAAGGGTCTAATCTTTCTTGGGGGTTAAAGCAGGCCAGGGAGAGGATTATTGACGAGTTGAATCTCCCTTATGAGAAAATAATTGTTTCTAACTTTGATATTGATACCAGACCCTATCCTCAATACTTTGCTATTTTGACCTGGCACTATTTAACAGTAAAGGATCCTCTCCGAGCCAGTTTTCAGCCAATACCCATTTACAACAACAATATCTGGCAAGCTCCTAGTTTTTCTCGGGTCATAGCCACCTCTGGTACCTTTTGGCAGATGATGCAGCAAGAAAGACCAGAGCAGTTAGTTAGCTACTCTTCCCACTCCCTTGCTTTCAAAACAGTGATAGAAGTGGGATATCCTGCCAACATGGTCTCAGATGATTCCAGAATCTTTTGGAAAGCCTATTTGCATTATGATGGGAAGTACCGAGTGGTTCCTTTACATTATCCAGTTTCTATGGATGCGGTCATGGCTAAAACCCTTTTTAGAACAGTTATTAACCAGTACAAACAACAAAGACGTTGGGCCTGGGGAGCAGAAAACATACCTTACTTGCTTTATGGCTTCTTGAAAAATAAAAAAATCCCTCTCCGGGATAAGCTTCGTCACACTTATATAATTCTTGATGGTTTTTGGGTTTGGGCGACTTCTGCTCTTTTGATTTTCTTTCTGGGCTGGTTGCCCCTGATCCTGGGTAGCGAAGACTTTCAAACCAGCCTTCTTTCTTATAACCTCCCTCGCTTTACAAGTTATATTATGACTTTAGCCATGCTGGGCATGTTGGTCTCAGCCATAGTCAGCCTTCAACTCTTACCTCCCAGGCCAAAAAAGGTGAGCCGCTGGAAGAGCCTTTCCATGGTTTTACAATGGTTTTTGCTCCCTTTTACTTTAATTGTTTTTGGCTCCTTTCCTGCTTTGGAAGCCCAGACTCGCTTGCTTTTTGGCAAATACTTGGGCTTTTGGGTGACAGAGAAAGCGAGATAACTTATTCTAGGTGAATTTTCTTTTCAAACTCAGCCAGCCTTTCCCTTAACAAGGGATATTTTTTTATTTCTGGGTCTTCCTCTAATATTTCTTTAGCTTCCTGGCGGCTCGTTTCTACTAAAGAGACATCTTTCAAGGCTGCCATAGCTAAGTCAGAAAAACCCCACTGCCTTTGGCCGGTAAAATCTCCTGGACCTCTTATTTCTAAGTCTTTTTCAGCCAGTTCAAACCCACTATTGTATTTCATTAGAGCTCTTAATCTTCTGTTGGTTGTTTGGGAGGCAGTGTCAGTGAGCAAGAAGCAGAAAGCCTGATTTTCTCCTCTGCCTACCCTTCCTCGGAACTGGTGGAGTTGAGCTAAACCAAACTTATCTGCTCCCTCTATAATCATGACAGTGGCATTAGGAATATCAATGCCCACTTCTACGACTGAGGTTGAGACCAAAATCTTATCTTTTCCTTTTTTGAAATTCTTCATTATCCTTTCTTTTTCCTCCGCCTTCATCCTGCCGTGGAGCATTTCAAGTTTGAACTCAGGAAAAACTTTCTTAGATAGCTTTTCATACTCTTCCTTGACTGTTTTTGCTTCCAGCCAGCTAATCCCTCTTTTTGTTTCATTCTCACTGTTTAGCTTGCTGGGTTCAATCCGAGGGCAAATTACAAAGACCTGTCCTCCTTGCTTTATTTGCTCTCTAATAAAATCGTAAGTCCGGCCTCTTTTGTCTGGAGCAACAATCTCAGTTATGACCTTCTTTCTTCCCTTTGGCATTTCTTTGATCAAAGAGAGGTCTAAGTCACCATATAAAGTTAGAGAGAGAGTTCTGGGAATGGGAGTGGCAGTCATGGAAAGGAAATGAGGAACAAGCTGTCTTTTTGAGCCCTGGCAGAGTTGAGATCTCTGGTCTACCCCAAAGCGGTGTTGCTCATCAATAATAACCAAAGCTAGCTTACCAAACTTTACTTCTTTTTGGACTAAAGCATGAGTCCCTATTAAAATATCAATTTCTCCTGCTTTAGCTTTTTCCACTAATTCCTTTCTTTTTATCTTCTTCCCCCTGAATTTGTTCTCTTTGCTGGTAATTAAGCCAATCCTTAGTTTGTATTTCTTTAAAGCATCGTTAAAGGTTAGATAATGTTGTTTAGCCAGAATTTCAGTCGGAGCCATTAAAGCTGTTTGAAAGCCTTCTTTGGCAGTGTTGAGAGCGGCTATTGCTGCTACCACTGTTTTGCCTGAGCCCACGTCTCCTTGCAACAACCTATTCATTGGCTTTGGCTTTTCCAGATCTTTTAAAATCTGATAGGCTGATTTTCTTTGGTCATTAGTCAGTTTAAAAGGGAGAGCCTTGGTAAAGCCTTGAATGAGCTCGGTTTTGAAAGGAATCTTAACAGCTCTTTCTTTGTTTAATCTGAGTCTTTCTTTTAAAACGAATAATGCGAGCAGGAAAAGCTCTTCAAAAGTAAATCTCTTTCTGGCCCCTTCTGCCAAATCCAAAGTATCCGGAAAGTGAATCTGCCAGATAGCTTCTTTGAAAGAAGGAAGCTGATATTTCTCTTTTAAGGTTTCAGGTAGAACATCTGGGACGACTTCTTTCAGCTGAGTTAAAACAGGTTTTATTATATATCTCAGCCATCTTGAGGATAAACCAGCTGTTTCTGAGTAAACCGGCACCAGTCTGCCCGTATGGATAAGGTCAGAGTTATTAAAATCAGGCCTATTTGTTATTTTTTCATAAGCTGGGGAGGAAAGGTATCTTCCCCTGCTTGATTGGTTCATCTTTCCTGACAGAAAAACAAAATCACCTTTTTTAAAAGTGCTGACCAAATAGGGCTGGTTAAACCAGACTACTTGGACTGAACCAGAAGCATCTGAAACCAAAGCCTGGGTCAGGGTCATTCTTTTCCTAAAAGTTCTAATGTTTTTTATTTCTTTTATCTCTCCCTGAATGGAGACCGGCATTCCTGATTTGATTTCAGAGATAGGGACTATATTAGAAAAATCCTCATACCTGTGAGGAAAATAAAAAATAAGGTCTTCTATTGTTTTGATTCCTAATCTCTTGAGTTTCTTTCGGTATTGGGGGCCAACTCGAGGGATTTTTTCTATGGGAGTGGTTAAATTCATGTGTCCCCGGGCTGAGTCGAACAGCCAATCTTTTCCTCCGCAGGGAAACGCTTTATCCATTAAGCTACGGGGACATGTCAGACTCTTTGATTTTAGAATAAAAATCAGCTGAATTCAAGCCCCGTTAGAAATTTTATTTCTAACGGGGCAAGTTGACTTAATTAAGTAAAAAAAGTAAAATAGGGCATTGGGAGGGGTCGCATAGTTGGTCTATTGCGGCACATTGCTAACGTGCTAAGGGAGTAGTATCCCTTCGTGGGTTCGAATCCCACCCCCTCCGCCAGTCAGTAAAAGTTGTTTCTGGCTCGCCCGCTACGCGGGCTCGCCA
>CAZCSH010000031.1:0-4420 GCA_964501545.1 uncultured Candidatus Saccharibacteria bacterium | reverse complement strand
GCTTGCCTCTTTGACTCCACCCGTGTTTGCTCAATGAAATATTTATTTCATTTCGCCGTTCGAGAGATAAATATGAATTGAGACGAGAGATGATATTTATCTCATCGAACTTCTAAATAAAAACTAGGTATATGAACTTAATTCCTACTGTTATTGAAAAGAATCAGCATGGGGAGCGGGCTTACGACATTTATTCTCGCCTTTTAAAGGACAGGATTATTTTTTTAGCCGGACCCATAAACGATGTGGTCGCTAACTCTGTTATTGCCCAGCTTCTCTTTTTAGCTTCCCAAGACCCTAAAAAAGACATTCAGTTATACATTAATACTCCTGGTGGTTCGGTTACGTCTGGCATGGCAATTTACGACACCATGCAGTATGTCAAGCCTGATATTTCGACTGTTTGTTTTGGTATGGCAGCTTCCATGGGAGCTACTCTTTTGGCAGCGGGCCAAAAAGGAAAAAGATTTGCCCTGCCTAACTCCCAGGTATTATTGCATCAGGTAGCAGGCGGGGTAACAGGAGAAGCGGTAGAGATAGAAATAACTGCTCGCCAGATAGTCAAGATAAAAGAGAAACTTAACAGTATTTTAGCCAATCACACTGGCCAGCCCTTAGAAAAAGTGGAAAAAGATACTGACCGAGACTTTTATTTGTCGGCAGAAGAGGCAAAAGACTACGGGATTATTGACGAGGTGATTAACCCAAAATAATAGATGAAGCTTCAATTTTCTAAAAAAACTTGGTGGCTAATTTTTGTCATCGCCCTACTTGGATTAGGGCTTTTTATTTATTTTATCTTCTTGTTACCAGCCAAAAGCGGGAAAGGCTCCGAAGTTCTGCCAGAGGAAGTTAAGGCGGACAAAGCGCCCCCTTCCACTGCCGTGGTTTTTCCCCAGGACAAGTCGTGGCACAACGCTGACTTTAAAGTAACAATCCGTGATTCTGATTTAGGAGCCGGCTTATTGGATTTTTTACCCGGAGAAAAAGGTTGCAGGTATATTATTGAAGATCTCGGCACCGGGGAAGCTGTTGGAGACTTTAGGAAGTGTGGTTTGGCTGAAATAAATGTGCCAGTAGGTGAAAATAAGGTTTGCTCATCTTCTTATTTGAAAGAAGACGTCTCTCAAGGAAAATGTAAAGTTAGTACAATTGCTTTTGATAAAGCAGATAATAATTCTGGCTGGAAAAGTAGTCTTTTTAATATTGACTTAATTAAGCCGAAGGTAGAAAAGGTCCCGCCAGGGACTATTGGAGTTGGAGAAAAGCAAACCTTTACCGCTTCTATTTCAGACAACAGTAAAATAACTGGATGCTGGTTTTATGTTAACGGAGAAAATACAGAAGAAAAAGTAAAGATTGAACCCATCCCCTGCCAAGATGGAGAACATTGTACGGCTTCAGTAAGTTATAATTTTGATAAAGAAGGAGAATATTATCTTAATTTTGCCTGTTCTGATACCGCTGGTAATCTGGGTTCAGCCGAACATCAAATTCTCAAAGTTGCCACGAACCATCCGCCTAAAATTTCTTCCTGCCGGGTTTCACCGGCCCAAGGCAGCACTCAAACTGAATTCCAATTTAGAGTAACATCTTTAGACCTGGAGGGAGATAACTTGTCTTTTTTCTGGGATTTTGGGGACGGAGGAACTTCGACCGAGCAAAACCCGACTCATTTCTATTCTTTTATTGAAACCTATACACCTAAAGTTATTGTGTCTGATGGAAAAGGAGGTAGCGCAGAATGCCAGACCGCCTGGGTAGTTGTTTCGGAAAGTTAAAAATAGTATCATTAATCAATAAATAATATGTTCAAAAAATTATCGAAATATTTCAGCTTAATATTGGTTTTAGGGTTGGTTCTTGTTTTCCCGGGAATTTCTCTGGCATCTCCTTTTGCCCTGTATCTCCCCACTCAAGGCGAAGGAGACGTCCCGGTAGACGGTTATTTCCAGTGGGAGGAGGCGATAATTAGCTCAATCGGTTGTGTAATTAAAGAAAATTGTGCTGGGCCTGAAGGTGGAGGGATTAAAAAATGTTTTAGTGAACCCTCCTGCCAAAACCTAACGGATTGTTTTTGTAATATTGTAGCGCCAAAATACGTATTAGATATTGACCAGTTTACCCAGTCTGAAGACAATATTCCTTTGTCTGTATGCTCGGGAGGAACGTGTTTTTTCGCTTTTCTGGATCTGACCGTGGGAAACATAAATTATTTAAGTGCTTATACTTGGCGAGTAACTGCTTATGATGCCGCTGGTAATCCCATTGGTTCTTCCATAGAAGATTATACTTTTACTACCGAACGAGTGCCAGAAGCACCCTCCCCTCCCCCAGGCGGTGAGCCGAATGGGGGAGTTCCGGGAGGAGGTTTTATTCCCGGATTGACCAATCCTTTGACAGCTGACACCTTGGAAGAGGCCCTTAATTCTCTGATTAATTTTTTCTTTGCTTTGGCTATGATTTTAGTCCCTTTAATGATAGTTTTTGCCGCTTTTTTAATGCTGACTTCTGCTGGCGACCCAACCAAAGTAAACAAAGCAAAACAAATTATTCTCTGGACAGTGGTGGCTTTAGCCATTGTTTTATTTGCCAAGGGATTACCTGCTGTGATCAAAGCTGCTCTTGGCGGGTAATTGATTAAAATTTTCGGGAGCGATGAGAACTATGTTCTCATCTTTAACTTCGCCCCGCCTAAAGCGGGGCTTAGTATTTGACTTTTTAAAAAGAGTTTGCTAAAATTTATTTAGACATTAATCTTAACTTTGGAATTTGGAATTTAGATAAAATCAATGCTAAATCACCAATCTTCCATTTTAAAACATGAATCAATTTATCCTACTTGGCGTAGGCTTGGTTACCTTAGCTGCAGGAGCGGTTTTGGGTTACTATGCCCGCCAATCAATCGCTCAAAAACAAGCTGGCACGATAGAGGCCAGATTGAAAAAACAGGCACTCAAAGCCAAAGAGGATTCTGAGGCGATTCTGAAAGAGGCAGAAGATAAAGCTCAAACCTTTCTTGAGAATACTCAGAAAACAATAGACAAAAGGCGGTCCGAAGTTCTAGAAACAGAACAGCTTTTGTTAAGACGGGAGCATACTTTGGACCAGGGACTTTCTGACTTTGAAAACAAACAAAGAGAATTCCAGGCCAAAGTAGAACAGTTAAGGGGAATAAAAGAAAGCTTAGAAGGGTTGAGGAAGGAAGCCATAGAGAGACTGGAAAAGATAGCCAAACTCTCCCAAAAAGAGGCGAAAGAAGAGCTGTTTCAGAATTTAGAGAAAGAATACCAGGAAGATGTTTTGGAAAGAATTAAGAAACTGGAAAGAGAGGGCTGGGAAAGGTTTGAGAGGAAAGCCAAAGAGCTTTTAGCTATAGCCATTCAAAAGTTTGGCTTAAGTCAAGCTCAAGAAATCACCACTACCTCTTTAACCCTGCCCTCAGAAGATATCAAAGGAAGGATTATTGGCAAAGAGGGAAGGAACATCAGAACCTTGGAGAAATTAACAGGGACTGAGATTGTGGTGGACGAAACCCCAGAAACTGTAGTTATTTCTGGTTTTGATCCTGTTCGTCGACAGATTGCTAAAGTCACTTTGGAAAAACTAATTCATGACGGCAGGATTCAACCAGCCAGAATAGAGGAACAGGTCAGAGTAGTGGAAGCAGAAATAGCTAAGCAAATGAGAGAAGCCGGGGAAACAGCAGCCTATGACACGGGCATTATTGACCTTGACCCAAAACTAATTCAGTTGCTAGGGAGGTTAAAGTTTAGAACTAGTTATGGCCAGAATGTTCTCCTTCATTCAATTGAGGTAGCTCATTTAGCTGCAGCTTTAGCTGCAGAAATGGGAGCCAACACAAAAGTGGCAAAGAAAGCGGGACTCCTTCATGATATTGGTAAAGCGGTAGACCATCAGATAGAAGGTTCTCACGTTGATATTGGAATCAGGATTCTGGAGAAATTTGGGGTAGAGAAAGAAGTGATAACTGCAATGAAATCTCATCATGAGGAATACCCTTATGAAAGTCTGGAAGCTGTCTTAGTTCAGACAGCAGACCAGATTTCAGGGGCCAGACCAGGAGCCAGAAAAGATACTCTGGAAAACTACTTAAAGAGACTGAGAGATTTGGAAAACATTGCTACAGAGTTTGCCGGGGTAGAAAAGAGTTGGGCTTTGCAAGCTGGAAGAGAGATAAGAGTGTTTGTCAAACCAGAAGAGATAGATGACTTGGGCGCTAAAGAATTGGCCCGAGCCATAGCCAAGCGCATCCAAGAAGAATTGAGGTATCCTGGGGAAATCAAAGTAACAGTTATTAGAGAGTCCCGAGTAATAGAATACGCCAAATAATCTTCTATCTGGCTATAAACCAGGCAGAAAAGAAAACGGCTCATTGTGAGCCGTTTTCTTTTGGAGC
>CAZCSH010000030.1:0-4680 GCA_964501545.1 uncultured Candidatus Saccharibacteria bacterium | reverse complement strand
TTCATATGCCCTTAAATTACCAGAAAAGTGCAAAATGTGTGTGCACATTACCACATCCACTTGACAAAATTATGTTTTTAGTTTATTGTAAAAATACTCTAAAAGGGAGGGAAGGAGATGTTCAAGGAGATGTTCATTGAAAAAGACTCGCCGGAAGTCTTGCTTCTGTCCGTCATCTTTGGGAGGGAAGGGTTATGCTACTCCTACATAGTGATTGAGAAAGAAGGAAAGGAGACAAAGCTCGCTCTGGCGGAGGAGCTCGATGAGGTTTTGAGCACCTTGCCACTAGGAAGGGGACGAAAAGATCCTCAGCCCTGGCCAAGAATGAGAAAGGTCTTGGAGTTGCGTTTTGGTTTCCAAGACGGCAAACCGAGGTCCCGAAAACAGATTGTCCAGGAACTTAGCGGCGTGTCACGGGGAATGGCTCGACAACTGGAAACCAAAGCCCTGCGTCTGCTACGTCATCCTAGTCGTTCAGGACGGCTACGAGAGTTCCTTGTGCCTTCTCCAGAAGAGATGGCGAGACTGAAAAGGAGATTCCAGAAACTTGAGCTTGAGCTCCTGGAAAAACGGCATGGTGAGCAAATCCAGAAGGAATTAGCCCTACCCCAGGAGGAAAGCACAAGGTACGAAGCCGCTCAGAGATTCCTTGACACGTGTAAGGTAGATTTTCCAAATAACCGTGTTTGGAATACCCTTTTACGCTGGAACGGGCGGCAACGGAAGCGCGAACGAGGATACATTGACAGCTGGTCCAAGCTGAGAGATCTGATAAAAACAGGGGGAATTAGCCGTATCTATCAGGTTGGTCCAAAGTCAATAGAGTTCATTCGAGAGGTTCTCGCTCTCCAAAGCAGAGAACAGGCGTCTTCTTGAAAGGCGCCTTTTTTCTTAGCTTTAAATTTTCTTAATCTTAGGTCCTTCTTTAGTGTCTTCCACCCAATAGCCCAGTTTCTTGATTTTCTTCCTTAATTCATCTGCCTTTTTAAAATCATTATCTTTTCTGGCTTTCTCTCTTTGTTGGATTAAGTTTAAGATGGTTTTAGGAATCTTTTCTTTTGATTTTGGCCAAAAGATAAAGTTAAAAACTTTGTCAATTTCTTTTAAAAACTTAAGAATATCTTTGGCCTCATTTGTCCCGAGCTTAGCTTTAGCCATTAAGGAGTTTCCTTTGTTGATTAATTCAAAGACAGAAGCTATTGCTTTTGGAGTATTAAAGTCATCTTCCATCGCTTTCTCAAAGTCTTTTTTCGTTGCTTTCAGTAGTTTTGATTGGGAGTTTTTAGTTTTTGTAGTTTTTAGTTTTTCTAGGAACTCATCTATTTTTTCCAGCTCTCTTTTCGTTTGGAGAGCGGCTTTTTCTGTATAGTCTAGGGGAGAACGATAATGAGCCTTGATAATTAAGAGTCTTAAAAGCCTGGGGGAGTGTTTTTTTAGAAAATCTTGAATAGTGATGAAATTACCCAGAGATTTTGCCATTTTCTGTCCTTTAACAGTTAAGAAGCCGGAATGAAGCCAGTATTTAACCATAGGAGATTTACCTGATATTGCTTCCATTTGAGCTATTTCAGCTTCATGGTGGGGGAAAATGAGATCTCTGGCTCCTCCATGGATATCATACTGGGCTCCAAAGTATTTTTCGGTAATGGCGGTGTCTTCTATATGCCAGCCAGGTCTGCCCGCTTTCCAGGGGCTGAGCCAGAAAGGTTCTCCAGGTCTTGATTTCTTCCAAAGAGAAAAGTCACCTTTGTTCTTTTTGTGTTCGCTCTCGTCTATCCTGGAAACAGCATCTTCTGCCTGGAGGACAGTTCTGCCGGACAGCTTTCCATAATCTTTGAACTTGGAAATATCAAAGTATATGCCATCTCTTGTTTTGTAAGCATAGTGTTTTTCCAAGAGCTTTTTTACCTGGTTTATGATTTCTTTAATCTGGTCTGTTGCCCTGGCATACTTTGAAACACTGTCTACCTTGAGAGCCTCCATATCTTTTAAGTATTCCTTCTCAAAGAGCCGAGCCAAAGCGATGGCTGAAGAAGAGGATTTATCCTCTTCGCCTTTTCTGGCTAATTCTTTTGCCCTTTGGATTATTTTGTCATCTATATCTGTTATGTTTTGGAGGTAAAAAACCTTGTACTTCTTTTGTCTAAGGTACTTTACAATAACATCAAAACTGATATAGGTTCTGGCATGGCCTATGTGGGAAAAGTCATAAACAGTTGGTCCACAAACAAAAAGATTGACCCCTTTGTTTTTTAAAGGTTTAAAGATTTCCTTCTTTCTTGTTAGGGTATTATAGACTTTCAACATGTACCAAGTTTTTATTTATAAAAACGCAGGTGGAAATGAGTGAAACTCATTGACTTAGGATATTGTATCATCGGGCGAAGAGGTTTTCAACCTTTTCTTCACCTACCGAGCTTTCGTGCAGCGAAAGCGAAGGTGGAAAAGAACAGAATGTTCTTTGACCCATAAATGGAAGCTCGGCGGGCGAAGAAGTGCGCTTCTTCTTTCGCTCTTTGATGTTTTGGGAAATTTATGTTAAAATATCTTAAGGCGAAGAGGATAAATCCTCTTCTTCACCTTCATTTTAATTTATTAATTAAAACTCGGTATGAA
Source organism: uncultured Candidatus Saccharibacteria bacterium (assembly GCA_964501545.1). Taxonomy (GTDB): domain Bacteria; phylum Patescibacteriota; class Minisyncoccia; order Minisyncoccales; family RBG-13-42-11; genus CAZCSH01. The sequence continues at coordinate 2,064 of CAZCSH010000030.1, read as the reverse complement.
AAGAGTTGATATTGTTTTAGCTTTGATTACAGGTGAGATTACAGCCTGGTTCTTTTATTATTTATTAGGAGATGTGGTAAAGGTTGATAATCTTGGTTTGATTTTAGCTGTTTCCTTTCCGATTTTAGCGGTCATTGGCGTTTGGCTAGCTTGGTTATTGGGAAAGAGGTTTTTGTGGTTGTTCCAGTTGGCTAAGTACCTGTTAATAGGAGTGTTGGCCACAATTACTGATTTGGGAGTGTTGAACTTGTTAATGTTGGCTTCAGGAATTACAGCAGGAGGTTTGTTTTCTGTGTTCAAAGGCGTTTCTTTTCTTATAGCTACTTCAGCCAAATACTTTGGGGATAAGTTCTGGGCGTTTGAAAAGATGGAAAGGACTGGAATGGGAAAGGAGTTTTCCAAGTTCTTCTTTGTTACTTTGATTGGTTTGGGTTTGAATGTTGGAACAGCTTCTTTTATAGTCAATGTTGTCGGTCCCCAGTTTGGAATATCTTCTACTCTTTGGGCAAATGTTGGAGGGATAGCAGCAGCTTTTGCTGTTACCGCCTGGAACTTTATTGGTTACAAATTCATCGTCTTTAAAAGCTGATGGAAAACTTAGTTTTGTATAGAAAATACAGGCCTCAAACCTTTGCTGAAGTGGTGGGCCAAGAGCATGTAGTTCAGACTCTGACCAATGCTCTAGTTTCTGGCGTCATCTCCCATGCTTACTTATTTTCAGGGCCTCGGGGTTCTGGTAAGACAACTTTAGCCAGGTTATTAGCTAAGTCTCTTAATTGCCAGAACAGAAAGAAGAATGAGTTTGAACCCTGTAATAAATGCTCTTCTTGCTTGGAGATAATGATGGGCAACAGTCTGGATTTAATAGAGATAGATGCTGCTTCCCATAGGGGGATAGACGAGATAAGAGAATTGAGGGATGGAATTAGGTTTGCTCCTTCAAAGTCAAAGTACAAGGTCTTTATTATAGATGAAAGCCATCAGCTGACAAAAGAAGCAGCCAATGCCCTTTTGAAAACGTTGGAAGAGCCTCCTGGCCATGCTGTCTTTATTCTAGCTACCACTGAGATTCATCGGATGATTCCGACTATTATTTCTCGTTGTCAGAGGTTTGATTTCAGGAAGCTGACTTTAGTTGAGATTATAAAGAGATTGGAAGGCTTGATAAAACAGGAAAAGGCCAGGGTTGAAAAACCTGCTTTAGAGCTCATTGCTATTAATTCCACAGGTTCTATTAGGGACGCGGAGAGTTTGTTAGGTCAGGTTTTAACTCTTGGCAATAGTTCAGGCCAGACAGAGATTAAAGTAGAGAGGGTCAAGGATTTGTTGGGTTTGGTAGAAACAGGTCAGGTTTCTCAGTTTTGCGACTTCCTTACTCAGAAAAAAACAGGGGAAGCTATAGCTTTCTTGAACGAAATAACAGAAAAGGGGTCTGACCTTCAGGAGTTTGCCAAAGCCTTGAACAATTATTTGAGACAGGCTTTAATACTAAAGATAGCTGGGCTAGAAATAGCCAATCCCATTATTATTGGCTTGACTCAGGAAGAATTAGAAAAACTTAAATCACAGAGTGGAGCGTTTAAAGAAGATGAGTTAAGAGGTATTCTTAATCGTTTCCTGGAGGCAGAGAATAAGATGAAGTATTCTTCTATTCCTCAGCTACCTTTGGAGTTAGCTATAATAGAATGCACAAGTGAGGCGTAAGCCGAGCGCAGTGTGGAAGATGAAGGAATGGCTTTCATCGCCCCTTGCGGGGTCGTCTAATGGTAGGACAACAGATTTTGGATCTGTCTATCTAGGTTCGAATCCTAGCCCCGCAGCACTGTACTATATTCTCGTTTTTCCGCCTCGTTTTGCGCCTCGCCCGTTCCGGGCTCGGCGCCGAAATGGGGCAAATTTCCGAGTATTTTCCACGCGGCGCGTGGAAAATATTTTGTTTGCTGGTTCATCAAAATGAGATTCGAGCCGACTTTTTTGAGAAATTCGGCCTTTTCTGCCAAGTCGGTACTGGAAGCCGCATTTTTAGCTTCATTTGAGGTTAAAATGAAGTTTTTGGCCGGTTCG
>CAZCSH010000029.1:0-5172 GCA_964501545.1 uncultured Candidatus Saccharibacteria bacterium | reverse complement strand
ATTTTAGAAGAAATAGAAATGGTAGATAAAATTATAAAAGGGGAAAGCCCTGATAATTTGGAGCATTCCCAAAAGATTTAATTTATTTATGTTATTTCCTGTTTCTATTGGTAATTTCGTCAGCTTCCTGGCTTATCTTTTTGCCAGCATTTTAACCCACCTCTCCTATAAAAAGAGAAAAATTGAGTTTACCTTTTATTTTCTCCGGGCTTTTATCCTCTCAACAATCTTCTTTTTTATAGTTTCCCTGCCTGGTATTGTTTCTCAGAATCCAACCCTCAATGGTTTAACTTCTTTGGCTTCTTACATTCTGATATATTCAATAATTGCCAGTTATGTTCTGGTTCTCTGCCGCTTTGTTGATTCGCCAACAGCCAGAAACTCAGAAAAAATCATTCTCTTAATTCTATTTGCTTTTTTAATCTTTACTATTTATCTGGGAATTAAGAATTTCCAGCCCTCCTATTTGGTCTTTCAGGGCAACTTTAGCTACTGGGTTCCCAGGGTAAAACCGATTATCCGAATAATCATTGGTTTGACCAGTGCTGGTCTGGGGATTGTCTTTGCCTCTTTAGCTCTTTTGATTGGAAAGAAAAGTAAAGACAGAAAGGTCTTCAGAAGCAGCCTATTTATTGCTGGAGGAATGCTTTCTTTAATCGCAGGCTCCTTTGTTAATTATGTGGGCGGGGCTGTACCTTCACCAGCCAACCTGCTCCTAGCTAGTCTTTTTACTGCTCTTAGTGCTTTCCTCTTTTTGGGAGGGGTGCTTTATAAGGTAGGGGTACGAGAAGATTCTGGAGGAAAATCGTAAAAACAATATGATTCCCATAGTTTCCATAGCCAATTTAATAGCCTGCTTACTCTTTTTCGGAGCCAGCGGAAAGCTTTTTCTTTCTTATCAAGGGACGAAGGACGAGAGGGTTAAAAGCTTTTTCTTGGGCTTTCTTTTCCTGGCAACAACTTTCTTTTTGCTGGCTACCCCTGGGTTGATAATTAAAAATATCTTTGCCATAACTTGGGTGTTTGCCGTTTATCCTTTCTTTGGCTTTCTTTCCCTTATTTATTTTGGAGTGGTCCCGTTGAAGTTCTTGCAATGGGAAAAGGTCGGCAGGATATTCGTTTTTCTTACCGTTCTGGTGGCTGTTTTGACAACTCTTCTGGGAATGTCGCACTGGGCGGCTCCGATTATCCATCAACAAGGATCCTTTATTTACTGGGAAGATTCCCGTGGTCTGGGAGTCAACATTATTATCGGGTTCGGCCTGGCTTCGGGCCTTTTGGCAGTAATTACTTTTTTTCTTATCCATGGTTTCAAGTCCCGGGACAAATACGTCAAGGCAAGGGCCTTTTTGATGGCGGCAGGCCTGATTGGCTTGTTGCTGGTTTCTCTCATTAATTTTGTCTTTGGGGCTTCGGCCCAAGTTTATATCACCAGCCTAGCGGCATCGTCCTTGGCAATTGCCTCCGGGATTATTATGCTGATCGGGGTTCTGTATAAGTATCAACCCAAGACTTCCGATTACGAAACCCGCAGGGATTTGCCTAAAATCAATTGGTAAATATGTTTTCTTCCCCAATAGAGGAAATTAAAAATAGATTGGATATAGTTGAAGTTGTTGGTAGCTATATTAAACTCCAAAAAGCCGGGGCTAATTACCGGGCTCTTTGTCCTTTTCACTCAGAAAAAAGGCCTTCTTTCTTTGTTTCGCCTGCTCGCCAGATTTGGCATTGCTTTGGGGGCTGTTCCGAAGGAGGGGATATATTTAAGTTTGTGATGAAAATAGAGGGAGTAGAGTTTGGAGATGCTTTGCGGATTTTAGCTCAAAAAGCAGGGGTGGAGTTGAGACGTCAAGACCCCAAACTAAAAACAGAAAGACGAAGGCTTTATGAGATTTGTGAGTTGGCCACCAGATTTTTTGAAAAACAGCTAGAAGATAGTAAGACAGGAAAACAAGTAAAAGACTATCTTTTAGGTAGAGGAATAAAGGAAGAGAGTATTAAAAAATGGAGAATAGGTTATGCTCCCGATGTCTGGCAGGGACTGTCTGGTTTTTTGGACTCCAGGGGTTACCAGAAAGAAGAGATTGAAAAAGCGGGATTGGCCTTGAGTTCTGAAAAAGGTTCTTTTTACGACAGGTTCCGAGGCAGGATCATTTTCCCTGTCTTTGATTTAAACTCTCAGGTTATTGGTTTTGGCGGAAGGGTCTTTGGGGAAAAGAGAGAGGCAAAAGAAGTGGCAAAGTACGTTAACACTCCCCAGACCCTGCTTTATGACAAAGGCAGAACTCTTTATGGTCTGGATAAAGCCAAGCTCGATATCAGAAAGCAGGACTCTTGTATTTTAGTGGAAGGTTACATTGACCTGATCATGGCTTCCCAAGCTGGTTTTCCTCATGTGGTAGCCACTTCTGGCACAGCTTTGACCCCTTTCCAGTTGGCAATACTCAAGCGCTATTCTAACAATTTGCTAACTGCTTTTGACATGGACCCAGCTGGAGACATGGCGACTAAGCGAGGGATAGATTTAGCTCAAAGCCAGGGGTTCAGTCTAAAAGTGGTTACTCTGCCTCAAGGCTTGGATCCGGCAGCCACAATTTTGGAGCAGCCCGAAGAATGGGAGCGCCAGGTAAAAGAAGCCAAATCCATACTTGATTTTTATTTTGATACTACCTTTGCCAAGTTTGATAAAGAGAAGCCTGAAGGAAAAGAGGCTATTTCCAAGGTTCTCTTACCTGTTATTAAGAGAATCCCCAATAGAATAATCCAGTCTCACTGGGTAGGAGAACTAGCCAGGAAGTTGGAGGCTAAAGAAGTAGACGTAGAGGAAGAGTTAAAGAAAGTAAAAGTAGAGGAGGGGGTTGTTTACCCTGAACCGGAAGAAGCGAAACCCTCGCCCAGATGCCGAAAAGACTTGTTGGAAGAGAGACTGGCAGTTCTGGTTATAAAATATCCCAAGAACAAAGAATACATTAGCCAGGAGCGTTTGGACAATTGCTCTTTTCCTGTTAAGGAGATTTTGACAAAGCTGAAAGAGGGAGTAGATTTAGAGAAAGAACAGTTATCTCCTCAGTTGCTAGATTGTTTTAACAGGCTGGCCTTACAGGCTGAGATAGAGGAGATGGAAGAGGAAGCAGTTCTGCCTGAAATCCAGCACTGCTTAAAAGAACTCCAGTCTCTGGAGATAAGAGATAAATTAAACAAACTGGCTAAAGAGATAAAGAAGGCAGAAGAGGAGAAGGACACCGAAACCTTAAAAAAACTAATTCAGGATTTTAATCTTTGCTCCAAATCGCTTGGTGATTCGGAGATTACTTAAAATGGCAAAAGCAAAGAAGAAAGCAAAAAAGAGACTGGCCAAAAGGAAGACTGCCAAGAGAAAGTCAAAGCCTAAAAAGAAAGCTATAAAGAAAAAGAGAGGAAAGAGCTTTCGGGTCAAAAAGAAGGTTAAGGTTAAAAGAAGAGCAAAAAAGAGAACCAGAAAGAAGGTTGCTCGGCTCAGGCAATCCAGAGTATTTACTCAAGACAAGATAGAAGCACTTATGGCCAGAGGCAGTGCCAGAGGATTCGTTACCTACTCTGAGATTTTGTATTTCTTCCCCAATATTGAGAAGGATATTAAAGGTTTGGAGAACTTGTTTGAGGAACTGGAAAAGAAAGGGATTGAGGTTCAAGAAGCCAAAGAGCTCCTGACTGTAGAAGAAAAAGGAAAGAAAAAAGGAAGAGAAGGTGAGGGAGGGATTGACTCTGTTCAGATGTATTTGAAGGAGATTGGAAAGATTTCCTTTGTCACAGCTCAAGAAGAAAAGGAATTGTCTAAGAAGATTGAAAAAGGGGATGAGGAAGCGAAGAAAAAGTTAGCTCGGGCTAATTTACGCTTGGTTGTTTCCATTGCTAAAAGATATGTTGGCCGTTCTCCCAACTTAACCTTGTTGGATTTGATTCAAGAAGGAAACTTAGGTTTGTTCAGGGCGGTAGAAAAGTTTGACTGGCGTCGTGGCTACAAGTTCTCTACCTATGCTACCTGGTGGATAAGGCAAGCTATTACCCGAGCTTTGGCCGACCAAGCCAGAACCATTAGAATACCTGTTCACATGGTAGAAACTATTTCAAAGTATACTCAAGTAAGGCGTAGGTTACTTCAGGATTTAGGAAGAGAGCCTCTGCCAGAAGAGATAGCAGCTGAAATGGGAATAGAAGTAGACAAGGTTTACCATATAATGAAGATTTCCCAGGAGACCGTTTCTCTAGAAACACCGGTTGGGGAGGATGAGGAAGACTCTGTTTTGGCAGAGTTTATTGAGGATGAGAAAACCGCCCCTCCTTCTTTGGGAGCTGCCCGGCGGTTGCTGCGAGAAAGGCTAAAAGAGATTTTGGTTGATTTAACTCCCAGAGAACAAAAGATATTAGCTATGAGATTTGGGTTGGATGACGGCATCACCCATACTTTGGAAGAAGTAGGGCAGGAGTTTGGAGTTACTCGTGAGAGGATTCGTCAGATAGAAGCCAAGTCTCTGGAGAAGATAAGAGATCATCGTTCTCTCAAGAAGTTGCAAGGATACTAGTCGATGAAAAATTTACTTGCCAAAACAATTCTCTTGTTCCATGTAGTAATCGTCGCTTTTTGGCTGAGTTTGCTTTTGGTTCCCGAGAATTTGTTTCCCGGCAAAATTTCTTTTCAATTTTATTTATCTTTGCTTATTGTTGGCCATCAATTTCTTTGGGGTTTTGTCATCCTGCCCTGGACAGAAAAATACCGCATGGTTTGTTTTCTTACCACTATTACCCAGCTTCTCCGGGGGGAAAAGATTTCCGACCCCAAGAATTATGACCACTCTTTCACGAGGGAAATTTTAAAGTTAGTGGGCATTGATATTCCTCACCGAGTATCGGTTATTCTTAGTCTCTCTGTTTTGACTATTGTATCGATCCAATACTTCTTTTGAAGTTGAAAAACTGATAAAAATAATATATAATTCAAATACATTCCGGGATAGTTCAACGGTAGAACGGCGCCCTGTTAAGGCGAAAGTTGGGGGTTCGAATCCCTCTCCCGGAGCCAGGTAGTTTAGTTGACGTATCGGTTTTAAAATGATAAGCTATTAGAGCAAGATAGTTGTCTAATAAAAATTTAGTCGAGTTTATTCTGGGAACTAAACTTTAGGATAAAACCTT
>CAZCSH010000028.1:0-5927 GCA_964501545.1 uncultured Candidatus Saccharibacteria bacterium | reverse complement strand
GGTCAAAATGAGACTTTAGATTCATCGACTATTAGGGGAGACCCTGAAAGGCCTCTTTTATGATGTCGCTTTAGCGCTATTGTACGACATCATCTATATTCATAATATCTAGGGTAAAAACCCCTGTCAAGGGGAAAATACTTATCCCCTGCTTATTGCTTGCAAAATAAAAAAGGAGAGGCCATACAATATATCTTCCTCTCTTCGTCAATGAATCAGCTGATTCATTTCGAGCTTCGGCAAATTTTCAATTCGCCTCGCTATTTAATGAGTTCTTTGAATTTTTGCCAAAGAGATTGACCAGCTTTAACCCCTTCTGTTTTTAGTTCTTCTTTCATCTCCTTTTTCTCTTTTTCAAACTCTTCCTCTATCAAGGGTTTTCTCTTTTCTATTTCCTGGCCTAGAAGTCCCCTCACCTTCTGCCAGAGACCGTCTAGCCAAGGTTCAATAGTATTTCTCCACCACTTTAACCAAATCTCATACATTTTCTGCCAAATAGGTAAAACTTCTTCTTGCCAGATTCTCTCAATAAGGCCTGGTAATTCCTGTTGCCCCACTTCCAAAGCCTTCTCCCCTAGTTTCTGGACATCTTCCACAGTTTCTGGAGTTTCAATCTGAGCCAAAGAAAAACAAGGCAGGAATAATCCAAATAGAATTGAAATAGAAACTAATATAGTTAAATGTCGCACAATATTATAATAAGGCTTGGGCCTGTTTAATTCTTTTTAAGGTTTTTGCCCTTCCCAAGAGTTCAGCTATCTCAAAAGGGCCAGCCGAAGCCTCTTTCCCAGAAAGAGCAGCACGCAGCGGCCAAAGCAACTTTCCTCTATCTCCTAATTTCTCTGTTTCTTTTAACAAGACCTTTTCTAGTTTTTCTCTTTCCCAATCTTTCTCTTGGATTTTACTTAACACCCCTTCTAAGGTGAAGAGGGCTTCTTTTGTTTCCTTTTCTGAAGTTTCCTGCCAAGAAAGCAGTTTTTTGTCATATTCTATCCTTTCTCTAAAGAAAAAATCAGTAAGTTCTGCAATCTCTGACAACTTTTTCATTCTTTCCTGGTAAAGAGATATTATCTTTTCCAGGGTTTCCAAGGATATCCCCTCCCCTGTTTCCTTGACCAAAAAGCCTGTTTCCTCTTTTTCTTCAAAAATACTAAGCTTTTCTGTTCTTTTTGGATTGTGAACTGCTTTCCCTTCTTTTTCAATCAGCCCAGCTTCTATCAAATAAGGCAGACAGAGTTCTGTCAGCTTTTCTTTGGACTTCTGGCGGAGGTAAAAGCCATTTAAATAATCCAGCCTTTTTAAATTAAAAATAGCTCCTCCTTTTTGAACCTTGTCCAGAGAAAACTCCTTGGCCAGAGAAGCTAAGGAAAATATTTCCCTGTCTGTTCCCGGGTTCCAGCCCAAAAGAGCCATAAAGTTAACCAGAGCTTCAGGTAGATAGCCTGATTTCCGGTATTCTGAAACAGAAACATCACCATGCCTTTTGCTAAGCTTTCTCTTATCAGGCCCCAAGATTAAAGGTAAATGAGCATATGCAGGTCTAAGAAAACCTAAAGCTTCTTGGAGTAAAATCTGTTTGGGAGTGTTGGAAATATGGTCTTCTCCCCGAATAACATGGTTTATCCTCATTTCATAGTCATCTACCACAACAGCGAAGTTGTACAAAGGAGTGGACAGGTCTTTGGCAATAACCATATCCCCTATTAGCCCCGTGTCAAACTCTATTTCCCCCCGGATTAAGTCTTCAAACGCAAGCTTTTTAACCGGGGTTCTGAAGCGAATGACAGAAGGCTTTTTTTCTCTCAAATACTTCTTTACCTGCTCTTTTGAAAGCTTGGCACACTTGCCAGAATATACAGCTGGTTCTCCTCTTGACATTAAGTACTGCCTTTGACTTTCCAGTTCTTCTTCTGAGCAAAAGCAGTAGTAAGCCTTATCCTCAGCCAAAAGCTTTTCCAAACATTGAGAATAACTCTTTAGCCTTTCTGATTGGCGATAAGGCCCATAATCTCCTCCAATATCAGGCCCTTCTGTCCAAATAATGCCCAGCCATCTTAAACCTTCAATAATATCTTTTTCAAACTCAGGGGAAGACCTTTCCAAATCAGTGTCTTCTATCCTTAAAACAAAAGCTCCCTGGTTCTTTTTGGCAAATAAGTAGTTAAAGAGGGCAGTTCTCGCTAGACCAATATGAAGAAGTCCTGTTGGGGAAGGAGCAATTCTAACTCTAACCTCCCCTGGAGTTATGAATTTAAAAACCTCATTCAACATAGCTTTATTTTATTTTCTCACCTGAGCAAGTATTCGACAAGATAGTTGGCAGTGATTTTGGCAGCTTCTGGTCTGGCAAAGGCCTGGCTGGCCTCCACCATCTTCTTTAACTCTGACGGGTGAGAAAAAAGATATTTCAGTCTCTCTAAAAAGAAGTGGGAAGTGAAGTTGCTTTCTTCTATCACCTGGCAGGCTCCATTTTGGCTGTAGCTATAAGCATTTTTAACCTGGTGGTTTTGAGCAGATTCTGGTAGAGGAATTAAGACCGAGGGTTTATTAGCAGCTGCTATTTCAAATATACTGCCAGAACCCGCCCTGGAAACAATTAAGTCAGAAGCTCCGAAAGCCTGGCGCAGTTCAGGCTCTTTTAAAAAGGGAAAAAGATGGAAAGATTCCAACAAAGCTTCTTTGGCCACTACTTTAGCCTCAGCTTTGATCGTTTCAAAGTTCTTTTCCCCAGATTGTAAGATAAGCTCAAAACTTTCCAATAAATCAGCCAAAATCTCAAGAATTTTGTCATTTATCCTTTGAGCTCCCTGGGAACCTCCTAAAACCAAAATTACAGGTTTGGCTGTTTTTATCTTAAAGAATTGTTTAGCTGTTTCTTTCGGAGCATTCAATAACTCTTTTCTAATGGGGTTACCGACAATAATCATTTTCTTTAAGGAAAAGTATTCTGTTTTCGGGAAAGAAGCAAAGATTTCAGAAGCAAACTTGGAAATAAATCTATTAGCTAAACCCGGCACCACGTCTGACTCGTGTAAGAAAATAGGGGTGAGTAGAATCTTCCCAGCAATAGCTACTGGGACAGAGCCAAACCCTCCTTTGCTAAAGATTAAATCAGGAGACAAAAGGAAGATATAAAAGAAAGACTGCAAAACACCCAAGGGAATCTTAAAGAGAATGTCTAAGATGTTCTCAGGCACGGCTTTGACTGAAAGATACCTTCTTATTTTTCCTGCTAAAATATACTTTACCTTTACTCCTTCTTGAGAAAGGAGAATTGAACCGAATTCATCTTTCGGCCCCAAGTAGTAAAACTCCAGGTCTTGTTTCTGGTAAATCTTTCTTGTTTCTCTGACAATGGCCAGAATGGGGACAACATGGCCACCAGTTCCCCCACCTGCAAATAATATCTTCATCCTGTTGTTTGTCTTGAAATATTTAATAATATTCCTACCCCAATTAGCTCAACAACTAAGGCTGACCCTCCATTGCTGAAAAAGGGCAAAGGAATGCCGGTTAAAGGCAAAAGTCCTATCATAGCTCCAATATTAACAAAGCTTTGGACGATAATCCAGCAGGTAATTCCCAGAGCAGTTAATTGGAGGAACTTGTCTTGGCTTCTCTTGGCTATAACAAAACCCCGCCAGAAAAACAAAAGGAAAAGGAGGACTAAAAAAGCACTGCCCAGAAAGCCTGTTTCCTCAGAAAAGATAGTAAAAATAGAGTCTGAGATGGCCTGAGGGAGGAAGCCATACTTTAAAGCGCTCATACCCAGACCCACTCCTCCAATGCCTCCAGAACCTACTGCAATCAGACCCTGCTTTATTTGATAGCCTATTCCCATAGGGTCCAAATCAGGGTTTAAAAAGACTAAGAAACGATTAACCCGGTAAGGGGCTAGTTTTACTAAGATTAATAAGCCAATCCCTCCTGCCAAAAGGGTAAAGATGCTGTGCCAAAAAGGAGTTTCAGCAGAGAAATACATTATCAGGGCTACCAGAACTATAACTCCCCAGGTGCTAACATCTGACTGAAAGAATAAAAGCAAGGTGATCAAAGCCATTACCATTAAAAAAGCTAAGAATGACTGGCCAAAAACCTTTCCCCCTTTTGTTTTACTAGCTAGCCAGCTGGCCAAATAAAGAACAAAGGTTAATTTTAAAAGCTCTGAAGGCTGAAAGGAAAAGCCGGCCAAACCAATCCAGCGGGCAGCAGCTAAGTCTTTTGACCCAATAAATGGCAGAAAAACCATGACCATCAAAATCAAGGTGGCTAAAAGCAGTCTTGGCGCCCATTGTTTTAAAAGAGAAAGCTTCATCCTAAAAGCTAAAAAACCAAGCAAAAGGCCTGGCAAGAAACCAAGAAGAAGCTGATGGCGCAAGAAATAGTAAGTATCGCCTGACTTTTGGAAAGAAAAAGCAGTTGAGACACCACCTAAAACCACAATGCCCAAAAGCAAAATCAGGCCAACAACAAGAACTAAAATATAATCTGGTTTACCTTTTGCTGAAAGAAAAGTGTTTGACATATTTTTTGAATAAGTCTCCCCTTTCCCGGTAGTCTCGGAACAAATTAAAACTGGCAGCAGCTGGAGAAAGCAAACAGACCTTTCCTCTTTTAGTTTGAGAAAAAGCTATTTTGACCGCATCCCTCATATACTGAGCCCCATTTTTACCGGGCGAAGGTGAAGATGAAAACGAAGTTTTCTTCGCCCCATTAACAAAGAAAGGCTTTAACCTCTTTTTATTTTGCCTTTCAATCTCTTTCCAAATCTTTTCTCCTGTTGTTGGAAAGAAGATTAAGGTTTTGACTTTGCTCTTTAAAATCTCTCGAGCTAATTCTCTAAACTCAATCTTTCTGTCAAAGCCACCCAGAATAAGAGTTTCTACCTTACCTCCCAGAACCTTAAGAGCTTCTATGGTAGCTTGGGGTATGGTGGCCAAAGAATCATTATAAAAAGTAATTCCCCTAAAACTTCCTACTTCTTCCAACCTATGAGGAAGGCCTTTAAACTCTCGTAAGGCTTTATTAACCCTCTTCGTAGCTAGCTTTAAGATTCTCGCTACCGCTTTAGCAGCTTCCTTATCCAGAGAAAGGTATCTGCCTTTAATCGGAACTTTTTTAGCTATCGTCTTCCTGGCAATTTCCTGAACCAGTTTATCTCCAGAATTAAAAATAAAGAAGTCATCCTTTTTCTGAAAGCGGGTAATATTGGCTTTGGCCCTTATGTACTCTTTCAGGTTTCTGTAATAATCCAGATGTTCAGGAAAGATATTTAAGAGAACGGCAATCTGAGGGCTCTTTTTCAAATAAAACAGCTGGTGTGAGGACAATTCATAAACAAAGATGTCCTTTCTCCCAGCTTTGAACAAATAAGACAAGACAGGCTCTCCAATATTGCCCACCAAGTGAGCTTTTACCCCACTTTCTTTCAGTAGAGACCAGATTAAAAAGGAAGTTGTGCTTTTCCCCTTAGTTCCTGTTACTCCAATTATGGTGCCTGGGAAGTTTTCAAAAAAAATCCCTGTTTGGGAGATAATCTCTTGTTTTTTGGTTAAAAAAGGAGCTATGACTTTGGGAGGTACTCCAGGAGACTTAATTATAACTTCGTACTTTTTCAAAGCCTTCAGGTAGTTTTCCCCTAAATAGAGCTTTGTCTTTTTATCTGTTACTCCAATATCTTTTCTCAAATCGGCAATGGCCAGAGTTTTTTGAGGGAAAAGCCTTCTTAAAAACAAAAAGGTGTCTTTCCCTTCCCTGCCAAACCCCAAAATTAATATACTCTTATTTTTAAGTTCGTTTAATAGCATCTTATTTTAAAAATAACATAAATCCCGTTAAAAATGAAGCATTTTAACGGGAAAATTAAATAGAATAGCGTTTCTGCCACTGAGGCGCACGACTTATTATATTTTTTTTCTCAATATCCT
>CAZCSH010000027.1:0-6204 GCA_964501545.1 uncultured Candidatus Saccharibacteria bacterium | reverse complement strand
TCACTGAACTTCCTTTTGAACCAGCTGCAGACAGACCTATTTACTGCAAGGAGTGCTGGAGGAAAAGAAGATCTCAGAGAGACTTCAACAGATAAACAATCAAAAAGTCCCGCTTAGGCGGGATTTTTTGTTTTGTGAATTTCCAGCTTTCTCACAAAATTTTCAACAAAAGGGTAGCAATCAAAAAGTAAACAGTAATGCTCAAAACGTCTGTAATAATAGTGGCAAAGGGGCCAGAACCCATAGCCGGGTCTTTCTTTAACCTTTCCAAGAGCAAAGGAACTAAAGTGGCAACAATGACTGAAAGCGAAATGCCACAAAAGAGAGACAAACCCAAAATGACAGCCAAAGTACTTTCTTGCCACCAAAAAAAGGCGATAAATGCCAGAATCACTCCCAAAATCAAAGCTAAAAAGCTGCCAATTTTAAGCTCTCTGAAAAAATACTGCCTGACAGAAATTTTGGGGTCGATGGCCATGCCCCGAATTATTAAGGTTTCAGTCTGGGTGGCAACGGCATCTGAAATATAAACAATAACAGGAATAAAAAGAGCCAGGAGAATTTGACTTGCCAAAACATTTTCAAAAAATCCAATAATTTGAGCTGTGACAACCCCTCCCAAAAGACCGAACAAAAGCCAGGGCAACCGGGCTTTGACAATAAGGTTAACTGAAGCTGTGGTTAAAGCTTTAATTGAATCGTCCAGCTTACTAATGCCTCCGGCTAACAAAATGTCTTCAATATGTTCTTTGTGCAAAACATTCAAAATAGTGTCTGAAGTGACCACTCCCAAAAACTTATTATCTTTGTTAACTACTGGAATTGCTTTTAAGTTATTTCTCAAAGCCAAAATAGCTACTCTTTCTTGGTCAGCAAAAGCCCGGCAGCTTATTATTTTCTTTGCCATAATATCTGCTATCTTTTTGTTTTTTGGGTAGTGGAAAATTTCTTTTACTGAAAAGACACCTTTTAATCTTTCCTTCCTGTCAACCACATAAAAATAATTTATAGTCTTAAATGCCCCTATTTTCTTGAAAAGAAGCTGCTGAACCTCAGCAATTGTCTGCTCCTCTAAGACTAAAGGCACCTGAACTGTCATTAAGCTGCCAGCAGTGTCTAAGGGAAAACCCTTTTTTTTCTTGATATTTTCCATAAAATTACCCTGTTTACTTAAAGAGTTTTCTCTGGCGAAAGGTTTTACTAATGTCTTCTGCTAATTTCTTGCCAAACTTAGTTAGGCTAAAGTAAGTCTGAGGGTCACCTGTTATCAGTCTTTTATCACGCAAAGAGCGCAAAGGACGATCCAGCTTTCTGGCATCTGGCCACTTAGTATTGCGAGAGAAGCTAAATACCTTGGGGAAAGAAGCAAAACATTCTTTCATCAGCTCCTCAAAAAAGCACTTATCCCCTAAAGAATAAATAGAAAACAGAATCAAGTCATTAATGCTTACCCTTTTATACAACTCTTCATCAAACTTTTTTCTCATAGGTTGTCTCTAAAACTTTAAGAGCTGAACTTAGCGACAAACGAAAAACTACAAAGACAAGTATTGCTCTCTCTATTTTAGAAGACTATTGAAAAAAATCAAGCAGCGAGTCCTGCCAGAACATATTCTGGCAGGACGAAGCTCGAAAAGAGAATTTATTCTCTTTGAGCAGCGAGCCTTGACATAGCTTGAGCTTGCTACTGTAATATAAGAGCTTGAAAATCGTCCTAATTTAAAGGGGGAAAACTAAAAGATAAATGTCTTTTGTGCCAGTGGTCAACACTGGCTTTTTCTATTTCCCAAATCTCCTATCTCTGGCAGCATAAGCTGCCAAAGCCTTATCTAAATCTTCCTCAGTAAAGTCAGGCCAATGTTTCTCAACAAAATAAAGCTCAGAATAAGCTGTCTGCCAAGTTAAAAATCCAGACAATCTCTTTTCCCCACTGGTTCGAATGATTAAATCAGGATCTGCTTGGCCGGCTGTCCAGAGGTTCTCAGCCACGGTTTCCTCTGTCATAACCTGGGGGTCAATGTTTTTCTCAATTATCTTCTTAATAGCTTCAACAATCTCCCTTCTCCCTCCATAACTGATGCAGAGATTCAAAATGCCTTCTTTGTTATCCTGAGTTAGCTCTTCTCCTTCTTGAATGGCTTTTTGAAGGTTTTCTGGCAGTCTTTCTTTCTCACCAATAACATTGAGCTTAATGCCTTCTTTGTGTAATTCCTCTATTTCTTTTCTGCTCACTGCCTCTACTAATAAATTCATTAAGTAGCTCACTTCTTCCTCTGTCCTTTTCCAGTTTTCAGTCGAGAAAGCAAAAACTGAAAGAATCTTAATTCCCTTTGCTTTGCACCACTTCCCTACTTCTTTGAACTTATTGTAGCCCTGACGATGGCCTTCTAAGATAGGCAAGCCTTTGGCTCTGGCCCAGCGCCGATTTCCATCCATGATAATTCCTAAGTGATAAGGGACTTTGTTTTCTTCTGCCATCGAATTTTTAATTTATTAAAAATGAAGATTGAAATGAATTTTTAAATTCATTGAGTATCGAAATAAAGTTATTTATTGAGATGCTTAAAAGAGAAAATCGCTCTCAATTTTCATTTTCTTTGGTAATAGCCAGGGAAGATTAAACCCTAGGAAATAAACCATCTTAGTGATTAATTTTGCAACAAGAATTCTTAATAAAAAAAACTTTTTGGCACTATTTTTATATTTTAGGAAATCAGGAAAATTTTGCAAGAGGAGACGAGCTGATATCAATCCCCAAATGACTCCTCCGCCTGACCAAGGCTTAGTTAGACCAGCAGCATCTCCACAAAGAGTGATCGAGGAATGAGAAGGCAAAGAGAAGCCCTGAGGAACCACGGCTGACCCTATTCTTTTCAATCGCACTCCTTTTCTCATTAAAAACTCATCTAACAAAGCTTTAGCTCTTTTGGGAGGAGCCAGTATTCCATATTCTACTTCCTTGTCCCTGGGGAGGTACCACAAAAAACCATCTTTGACTGGCCAAGTTTCAACAAAGTGGGAGTTGTCCTTTTTAGAAACAAATCCCAGGATACCCAAACGAACCTTAGCTTCTTTCATCTTCAACCTTTTCCTGATAAAAGAGTTTGCCCCATCTGCCCCAATTATTCTATCAAAGCCCTTGGGCAGAGAATTGAGAGAACGGCCGAGAATAATCTTAGCTCCAGCCCTTCTTGCCAGCTTCAGCACCAGATTATCCAGTTTTAAGTGGCTCATTAAAGAAAACTTCTTGGAAAACCTAATTTTTAAGGTGCGTTTGGGAAAGTGAATTAAGACTGAGTCTATCTCATTTTCAACCAGCTCTTTTGCCTGAGGAATAAAGCTAAATATTCTTTGGGAAAAGAGCCCTGAACAGGCAAGCTTACCAATCTCTTTCTTCTTCTCAAAAACAGTTACCTGATAGCCTCTTTTAGCTAATTTCCAAGCCAAATAAAGCCCAATTATCCCCGCTCCAACAATGGCTACTTTCAATTGCTTCATAATAACCTGTTTCTTCGAACAAAAGAGGTTCCTTTTCTCCTTGTTTGGCTGCAATGAAACCTGCAGCAAAAGACAACAAAGAAATCAAAATAACCCCAATTATCAATATAATATCATTTTGATTATCAATAATCCATCGTTTAATTCTCTCAAACAAAGTTGACCTTAGAAAAGATTTCATGTATCATAGAACATGGAACATGGAACAAAATTTGTTATGTGTTATGTGTTTCATGCTCCATGAATTATGGCTAAAACTAAGGCCGCAGGTTCAACTAGATTGGGAAGGGATTCAGGACCTAAATACCTGGGAGTCAAGCTCTTTGAGGGGCAAAAAGCCAACATTGGCAGTATTATCATCCGTCAAAGAGGAACAAAGTTCCTTCCTGGAAAGAATGTCAAACGTGGGGCAGATGATTCTCTCTACGCGATGAAAGAGGGCTTGGTTCGCTTTGTCGCAAAAAGAAGAAAAGGATTCAACAACTCCCAAAGAAAAGTTAGTATTGTCAATGTCGAGTAATAGCTACTCTAACAAACTCTCTAAACAATGGATGAGGTCTCAAGGGCCTTGATTTAAATTCTGGATGGAACTGGGTAGCAACAAAGAAAGGATGGTTTGGCAGCTCAATGATCTCAACTAGATCTTTCTCTGGATTAACTCCAGCCATTATCATTCCCTTTTTCTCTAAAACTTCTCGATAATCGTTGTTCAGCTCGTAGCGATGACGGTGGCGCTCAACAACTTCTTTAACTTTGTAAGCCCGGGAGCTAATGGTGCCTGGTTTTATTTTACAAAGATAACCTCCCAATCTCATTGTCCCTCCATATTTTTTCTCTTTTAACAAAGCTTTCTGCTCTGGCATAAAATCAATAACTGGCTGCCGAGACCTTGGTTTAATTTCAACAGTATGAGCATCCTTCAAACCACAAACATTGCGAGCAAACTCAACTACGGCCAGCTGTAAACCAAAACAAAGACCAAGGTAAGGTATCTTTTTTTTGCGACAAAACTCAATAGCTTTTATTTTTCCTTCCACTCCCCTCTTGCCAAAACCACCAGGAACTATTACCCCATCAAACTTCTTTAACTCCTCTAGCTTTTTAGGGTTTGTCTCGTAAACCTCGGAGGAAAGCCATTGGATTTCCGGCTTTCTTTTGAAAAACCAGGCAGCGTGCTTTATCGCCTCTATCACTGAAATGTAAGAATCCATTAAGGTAAAGTCTCCTGTTTTAAAGTATTTGCCAACCATGCCAATTCTGACAGGTTTCTGACTGGTCTGGATTGTCTTAGCTAATCTCTGCCAATCTCTCAAATTGTGTTTCTTGGCCCGCAAACCAAACTTCTTCAAAATCCTATTACCAAGATTGTCTTTTTCAAAGTTAACTGGAATCTCATAAATAGACTTGATGTCAGGAGCGGAAATAACGTCTTGCTTCAAAACATTGCAAAAGGTGGAGATTTTCCTCTTTCTAGGCTCATCCAAAGGCACTCTGGCACGAGCCAGAATAATGTCAGGCTGAATACCAGCTGCGTTTAAACTTCTGACTGCGGTCTGGGTGGGCTTTGTTTTCATCTCCCCTATCATAGAAGGAATAGGTAGATAAGAAACCATAACAAAAAGAACTTCTTTGGGCAGAGAGAGCTTTAACATGCGGGCAGCTTCCAAAAAGAGCATGTTTTGGTATTCACCAATCGTTCCCCCTATCTCTGTTAAAACAAAATCAGCCTTGTATTTTCTGGCTGCTTTTTTAATTCGAGAGATGACTTCATTAGGAATATCAGGCACCACCTCAACACATCTACCTTGATACTCCAGGTTCCTTTCTCGGGAGATTACCGCCTGATAGACTCTGCCTGTAGTAATGTAATTAGTTTTGGAAAGATTTTCATCTAAGAATCTTTCGTAGTTGCCAATATCCTGGTCACATTCATCACCATCTTCGGTCACAAACACTTCTCCATGTTCTATAGGGTTCATGGTGCCGGCATCAACATTGATGTAAGGGTCAATCTTGACAGCAGTAACCTTGAACCCCTTACTCTTTAAAATCCTAGCAATGGAAGCTACTGCCACCCCTTTGCCAATACCTGACATAACCCCGCCTGCTACAAAAATGTACTTTACCATAATAACTACTCCTCTTTCTTTTTTGCTTCTTCTTTGTTCACTATCACCTTAACTTCGGCCTCCAAATTATGCTCAAACCTGATTTTAACCGGAAACTCACCAAGTTCTTTTATCGGTTCTGCCAGATCAACCTGACTCTTCTTTACCTCAAACCCAGCTTCTTTTAGCTTTTCTGCTATCTTTTGGTTGGTAATAGACTCAAACAATTGGTCATCTTCCCCCACTTTAACAGAAATAATAATCTCCTGGTCGTCTATGGCTGAAGCCAGGGTCTGGATTTTCTTTAAATCCTCTTCTGCTTTTTGCTCCAAAATCTCTTTTTGGGTTTCCAGCCATTCCAAAGCTTCTCGGCTGGCAATCTTAGCCAGGCCCTGAGGTATTAAAAAATTCCTGGCATAGCCATTTTTTACTTCTTTGACCTCAAACTTCTTCCCTATTTTATCTACGTCTTGGAGCAAGATAACCTTCATAAAACAAGCTTTTATTAATAAGTTCGATGAGATAAATATCATCTCTTGCTCAATGTATATATATTTATCTCTCGAACGCGAGATGAAATAAATATTTCATTGAGCAA
>CAZCSH010000026.1:0-7578 GCA_964501545.1 uncultured Candidatus Saccharibacteria bacterium | reverse complement strand
CGAAGCGAAGAGATAAATCTCTTCTTTACCCTTCGCCGTGGCTCGGGAAGGTGAAGATGAGGACGAGTCCTCATCGCCCAAGAACAGTTTTCACTTTTTCAATGATTTCTCCTGGGGTAAAGTGGGCCTTGATCAAATAATCAACCGCTCCAAGTTTTAGTCCCCTTTCAATATCTTCTTTCTGGCCAAGATTGGAAAGAATAATAACTGGGATAGAAGAAGTAGTTTGGTCTCCTTTAATCTGAGACAAAACCTCAAATCCATCAATCCCTGGCAAAATTAAGTCCAGGAGAATAATCTCTGGCTTTTCTTCTTTTGTTTTCTTGACCCCCTCTTCTCCATCAATCGCCTCAATAATACTGTAGCCTTCCTTAGAAAGCTTTTGAGATATTAATTCCCTTAAAAAAGTATCGTCTTCAATAATTAAGACTCTTTTTCCTCTGGTGGTTTGATTGTCTGCCATAATAATTTGGTTAAATTTGTTTTTTTACTTTTTCAATTACTTCATTGGGGTCAAACTCGGTCTTAATCAACCAATCTTTGACCCCAAGGGCTTTTGCCCTATCTAATTCAACTGGCTGACCAGAGTTTGAAATAATAATAACAGGAATCTTATTTAGGTCTTTGTCTCCTTTCATCTTCTCCAAAACTTCAAACCCATCGAGTTTCGGCATAACAATGTCTAGCAAAACAAGGTTGGGCTTTGACTCCTTCATTAATCTTAACCCTTCTTCCCCGTCTCTGGCAACTGAAATTTGGTAGCCTTCCTTCGCCAGTTTCCTCTGTAAAAGAGTAAGCATTATTTCTTCATCCTCTACCAGCAAAATTTTCTTTGCCCCCTTAGAAATTTGGTTTGCCATATTAATTTATTTTACCCCATTAGAAAAAAGCTGTAAATATGTTTGTCAACCATAAATTTTAATGGTCTTTCTAGCGAATTTTAAAACTCTTTTAAGAATTCTTCGAATTGCTTTTTCACAGGTAAGCTAAAGTAAAAGGTGCTCCCCTTTCCCTCTTGAGATTCAAACCAAATCTTACCGCCATGAGCCTCAATTATGTTTTTAGCTAAAAAGAGCCCAAGTCCTGACCCTTCTGTCTCTAGTCTGATGGCAGTAACGCTTCTAAAAAACTTGGTAAAAATACGTTTCTGTTGATCTTGGGGAATGCCAATGCCTGTGTCTTGGATACGAAACTCTACTTCCTTTTCTGTTTCCTTAAGGCCTACTGTTATTTTCCCTCCTTCTGGAGTATAGTGAATAGCATTATCGAGAAGGTTTTGAACGACCAATCTGATTCTCTCAACATCTATAGCTACCTTTGGCAGCTTAGTTTTTGGTTTTTTAAACTCCAGACTTAACTTCTTCCTCTTTAAGAGCTCTTTTTGAGATTTTAAAACAAAATCAACAACCGTTTCCAACTCAGTAAAGACAGGCTGGTAAATATATCTTCCCTCCTCTATCCTTGTTACATCCAAAAGGTCATTTATCAGGTTAATCATCCTTTCGTTGCTTTTATAGGTTTTATCAAGCAGGTCTCTCTGTTCTTGGCTGATTTCTCCCACATCTCCTTCCAAAAGCATAGTTAAGGTCCACTTGATGGCGGAAAGGGGAGTTCTCAATTGGTGAGCAGCCAGAGAAACAAATTCAGTCTTCATTCGTTCAATAGCCTTTTCTCGAGTAATATCGTGGAGAACTATGGTTGTCCCGAATCCCTCATCTTTGCCACCCATTTGAAGCCTGCTTACTTCAACTGTTATTTTTTCTCCAAGGACTACTTCTTTTCTGAAAATTTCTCCTTCTTCTTTTAATAAATTAATTAGAGGGTTAAGTTGAGGTTGAGTAAGCTCAGTTAAGATTTTGCCAATAATATTTTCGGTCTTTACTCTAAGCAGTTTCTCGGCTTCGGGGTTAATCAAAGAAATTCTGTTCGCCTCGTCAAAAACCAAGAGACCATCAGCCAGGTGAGAAATGATAGCCAGGGTCTTGTTCTTTTCTGCCCCGGCCCTCTTTCTGGCTTCTTCAACATCTTCTAACATATTCATTAAGGCCACCTTGCTTTCTTCTAACTCTTTAGTTCTTTTTTCTAATTGTTCAGTTCTTTTTTTCACTCTCTCTTCTAATTCTGCTTGAAGTCTTTTGAAGGCGGTTATGTCAGCGATCCCTAAAAAATATCCTATAAAGTTTCCCTTCGTATCTTTTCTGGCTGAAATGGAGATATTCACCGGGATTTTTCTTTTCTCTTTGGAAATTATAGTTAGTTCTCTCTCTTGAATAATTTCCTTTTTTAAAATTTCTTTCTCAATTTTTTTAATTTGCTTTTTGGAAAAAAATATCGTCTCCAAAAACTCTCCTACTATCTCTGTAGATTTAAAACCGGTGAGCTCTTCAAAAGCCGTATTAACATCAATAATTCTTCCTAACGGATTTACCGAGCATACTGCTAAAGGTAAAAAAATAGCAAATTCTCTAATATATCCCTCCAGGTCTTCAAGGTCTTCTTTGGCTTTTTGAAGCTCTCTTTCCGTTGATTCTCTCTTAACCATAATTATATTACTTCCAGCGAATTAGATATTCATGATAAGGATCGCCTTTAAACATACATTTAGTTTCTTGAATGGTCATTTCCTCCCTTACCACGTACTGACCAATTCTTAAGAAATAACCGGCGTAAAGAGTACATAAAATAGGATGAATTTTAAAGTTTTTTAGATGAACGAGAAAATATCCTTTTTCTTCGCTATATTTAACAGCTTCTAGCTCTCCTACAGAATAATGTTTTTCCCAATAATGAGAAACTTGTTCAAATGTTTTTGGAACAGAAAGAAAATACTTCATCAGCATTTTAACAATAAGGGAGTATTTAGGAGCGTTGTTTCCTAAATCAAAAATTTCTTTCTCTCCCCAGTTAAAAGATTCTTTTACCGCCAACAGAGAAACAGCTCTTAAGCCAACCGGATACCATTCTAAGGCCTTTACTTTTGTATAATCTATTGGGTTTCCCCAGTCAGCCATTTTCTTTTTTAAAAGCTCTACTCCTTTTTCGCCTTTTTCCTCCTCCACATACCCAAAGTCGGTCAAAAACACCTGCCCTCTTACTTTCCCGGGGATAGCTATTAATTTTTCAACTTCTTTTTTTGTTACTCGGTTGTTTGCCATAGTTTTTTTATTCTTCTTTTTTTAATTTTTTAATTTCTTTTTTCAGTTCAATCATTCTTAGCTCCCGGTCTACTGTTAACCTCTGAAACCTCTCTAATTCCTCTATTCTTTTTTGAAGCTCTTCTGTCCTCTCTTTCACTTCTCCTTCAAGTCTTTTGGAAAATTCTTCCAGTTCCCTGGTCCTGGCAGCCACTTTTACCTCCAAAGCAGTTCTGGCTGTTTCCATCTCCTCTTGGGCTTCCAGCAGGCTTATATAGTGGACTCTCAAGTCTTTGGTAATAAAACCCACTAACCCCATACTGAAAAAAATAAAAGAGATATCAACAGCTGGGTGAAGCAATTCTCTTAAAGGGTAGTTAAAAAGCAAGTAAAGATAGCCAAAAAAAGTAATGGCACCAACAAAGAAAACTGCTCCGGGGTCATAGAAGAAGCTAAAGAGAACAAAGATTAAAACATAGCCTAAAAGAATAAACCTGCCAAGCTCAGGACTTAAAAAGAGAGTGGTAATAGTTAAAAGAGAAACTAGAGTTAATCCGGCTATGTACTTGGCAAAAAAGAAACCAGTCTTTCCTGCCATCATTATTAGCATGGCTAAATAAGAAAAAAGGCTGATTATAAACAGAGAAAAGTATTCCTGCCAAGTAAAAATAGCTGTTCCCCAGATACTAGAAAAGGCTTGAAAAACTAGAGAGACAAGCAAGAGGCTGGAGAACAAAACTAACAAAAGCCTAGTATTCTCAACTTCCTTTTGTCCAAGAAAATAATCTTTGGGAGAAGTGATTGGTCTTTCTAAATTGTCGCAAAAGCTCTTAAGGGTTTTTCTGCCAAAATCAGAATCAACGCTTCTGATTTTAAAGAAGCTGGAAAAAAGGACGCTGTCAATAATCCTGGCTCCCTTTTTATGAAGAGCGTTAGAAAAAGTTAAATCAAACAAATAAGCGGAAAAAAAATACTGCTCAACTCTTGGCCAAAGGGTGGTGGCCCTAAAGACTCCAACGTTTTTATATTCCAAGCCATTTAACTCCTTAATATAGCTGGCTAAGGGCAAGGAAAGACGGCTCCAATTAGGACTGCCCAGGCAGATTATATCATAGTTTGAAACATTCTTAATACTGGCTTCTCTTATGGGAACCTCAGCTTTGAATATTCTCAAGAAAAACCAACCCCGCCAACTGCGTTCTTTGATTGGTCTAACCTTTTCAATGTCCACCGAATGTCCCCTTCTTTTTAGCTCTGTCTGGATGGCCTCAGCTACTTTTTCTGTCTGGCCTGTTCTTGAGTAGTAAGCTATTAAAATCTTCATTGACCAAGCTTCCGCTTGCGGAAGCGCAGGTGGAGATGAAGCTTTAGCCTCATCGACCACACTTTAATTTATTAGCGCAAAGAGAAAAATCTCTTCTTTGAATATATTTTACCACAGCTTTAAATTCTCCCCAATCTGTTCTTTCTCTTCTCCCGGCAGTCTCTTGATTAAACTCTGGAACTCAAACTTCTCAAGGAGCTTAGCTAGCTTTTTTTTGTCATACTGGCCAAAAAGAGAATCTCTTAAATTAAGCTCGATGGGGACGTTCTTTTCAATCTGAGCCAGGGATTTAGAAAGGAAGGCTTGTTCTTTGTATTGGATTAAGGTTTCTTTTAGTTTGGGTTTCAGGCTTTTAGCTCTTACCGTCTTTTCTTCTATCTCCTGATATATATTTTTCAGGCTTCCAAACTTTAAGAGGAGTTCTATTGCTGTCTTTTCTCCAATGCCAGTAACTCCAGGGATCCCATCAGAAGGATCGCCTCGCAAAGCTTTGTAATCAAGAATTTGGTGTGGAGTCAATCCTTGAAACCTCTCTTTAACCAGCTCTTTGTCATACAAAACAATGTCTTTCACTCCCTTTCTTAAGAGATAGACCCGGGTCTGCTCATCTACCAACTGAAGCAGGTCTAAATCTCCGCTCAAAATAATGGTTTTTAACTTGGGCAGAGCTTGTTTTTTAGGAAATAGGCGAGAAATGGTGCCAATAATATCGTCTGCCTCAAACCCTTCTTTTTCCAGAACAGGAACTCCAAAGGCCAACAGAGCCTCCTTAGCTTTGGGAATTTGGTCTTTTAACTCTTCTGGCATTGGTGGTCTCTTGGCTTTGTACTCTTTGTACTTTTTATGACGAAAGGTGGGTTTGGCTGTGTCAAAAGCGGAAATCACAAAATCAGGCTGGAATTCCTTTATCGCCCTTAAAAAAACAAGAAGAAAACCATAGACAGCCCCCATCATCTCTCCTTTTTTAGTACTTAGGGCAGGGAGAGCGTGAAAGGCCCGGTGAATCACAGAGTTGGCATCAATAACAATGAGTGTTTTTTCTACTTTTTCCATCTTTTTGTTATCTTTCTTGTTTGCTGGTCAATAAATTCAAACTCTATTGTCATTGTATCCTTAGGAAGTATTTTCTCCACTCTTTCTGCCCACTCAATAGCGACAATGTTTTGGGGGAAAGCCAAAATCTCTCGAAACCCCAAAGCAGTTAGTTCTTTTGGCTCCTTTATCCTGTAACAATCAATGTGATAAAAGTCTCTGAATTGGCCCTTATTCAGGGAAACTCTTTTAACGATTATAAAAGTTGGGCTGGTTATTCTCTGTTTCAAACCTAAAGCTAAAGCAAAACCTTGTAAAAAAGTAGTTTTCCCCCCTCCTAAGTCTCCTTTTAAAGCTAAAACAAAGGCTCTCTTCTTACGAGGGTTTTTTAGAACTTCTTTTGCTAAAAGCTGACCTAGTTTCTTTGTCTGCTCCGGCGTTTTAGTTAAACTCTCTGTTTTCATTTGAAGTAATTTTATTGACTTTTAAAGGGTTTTGGGCTACTTTTAACTAATCTATCTTAATTTTAATCTTTATGGAAGAGGATTTAAAGAAAATAACAGAAGGGCTCTCTCTTTCCAAAGAAACAAAAGCTGGACTTCAAAAAGAAATAAAGAATGTTCTTGACTATCAAAAAAAGATTAAGTCTTTGGAAGGAAAAAGCGTCTCAGAGTTAATAGGGGCAGTTCTGGGAGGGGGAATCCTGCTTAACGCTTCTGATGTCCACATTGAGCCAGAAGAAAAGAAAACCAAGCTCCGCCTGAGAATAGATGGTCTTTTAGAAGACGTCGCCTTTGTTGAAGAAAGCACTTATCAAAGCCTTCTTTCCCGAATTAAGCTTCTCTCAGGTTTGAAGTTAAATATTTCTGATCGGCCCCAAGATGGCCGGTTTTCTGTTGTTGAACCAGAAATCACAATTGAAATCAGAGTTTCCACTCTGCCTTCAGAATATGGAGAGTCAATTGTTTTAAGGATTTTAAATCCCAAAAGTTTAATTAGCCTGGACTCTCTGGGTTTAAGAGCTGACTTGCTATCTCTTTTTAAGAAAGAGGTTAAGAAACCAAATGGGATGGTGATAGTAACAGGTCCCACCGGCTCGGGCAAGACAACCACTCTCTATGCTTTTTTAAAAACAATCCAGAAGCCAGAGATTAAGATAATTACCATAGAAGACCCGATTGAGTACCATTTAGAAGGAATATCGCAGACTCAAGTAAATCCTAACAAAGGCTACGACTTCGCTACCGGTCTCCAATCCATTGTCCGCCAGGATCCAGACGTAATCTTGGTTGGAGAAATAAGGGATTCAAAAACCTGCCAGATTTCGCTCCAGGCAGCCCTTACCGGCCATTTAGTTTTAACCACTCTCCATACTAATGATGCAGCAGGCACAGTAGTCAGATTAATCAGTCTGAAGGGAGAGCTGGTTAATATTGGGCCTGCCATTAATTTGGCTATTGCTCAAAGATTAGTCAGAAGGGTTTGTAAAAAATGCAGCAAATTAGAAAAAGCTTCTCCTGCCAGTTTAAATAAAATCAAAGCTGCTTTAAGGGGAATGCCAAAAGGAGTAAAGTTTCCCAAAGTTAAAGAGGGTCTAAAGTTGCTCCGGGCAAAAGGATGCAAAGAATGCAACCTGACTGGATTTAAAGGAAGGATAGGATTATTTGAGGCTATTTTGATTGATGATGAAATGGAAAAGTTCATCTTAAACAACCCTTCTATTGCTGCTTTCAAGAAAGAGGCGATTAAAAGGGGGACGGTCACCATTTACCAAGATGGAGTAATTAAGGTTTTAGAAGGAATTACTACTTTGGAAGAAGTAGAAAGGGTAACTGGAGAATAAAACCCCGTAATACAACTTCCAGTATTTTTCAAATAAAGACGCCGAAGGCGCTGGAAGATGATATGCGGGGTAAAAAACAACCCCAAGGCTGGGGGACTAAAGTACTAGGGACTAAAGTTTAGAGTCTTTCCGAGGAGAGATCCAGCCTGAGCCAGATTATCCAACTAAGAAAGATTCCTCTCCCCCAGCCCTGGAATTGCTTTTAACTTTTAGATTTTAACAGATTATGCTGATTTTGTCAAGGG
>CAZCSH010000025.1:2569-7631 GCA_964501545.1 uncultured Candidatus Saccharibacteria bacterium | reverse complement strand
CGAGAGATGAGATTTATCTCATCGAACCCATAAATGGAAGCTCAGTAAATGAGATGCCAGAGCTCCCAGAAGTAGAAACAATAGTCAGAGGCTTGAAAAGAACAATCCTCGGTCGAAAGATCGAGGATGTTTGGTCAGATACCCCAAAAATCGTAAAGAAGCCAGCCAGTTTTGCCCAGTTTAAAAAGGAAATCAAAGGGAGAAAGATTGAAAAGGTTTGGCGTAGAGGCAAGAACATTCTTTTTCTTTTGTCAGGAAAAAAGGTACTACTGATTCACCAGAAAATGACAGGCCACCTCCTTTTGGGAAAGTGGGAAAAGAAAGGTAAGAGTTGGCAATCTCTTTTGCCAGGCCCTTTGAAAGATGACCCAATGAATAGGTTCTTACACTTAATCTTTTGGCTGGATAATGGTAAACAGCTTGCTCTTTCTGATTTGAGAAAGTTTGCCAAAGCAGAGCTCCGGGAAGAAGAAGAACTAAATAAGGCAAAAGATTTTAAGAGCCTTGGTCCCGAACCTCTAGCTAGAGATTTCTCCTTTATTAAGTTTAGACAGGCTTTAAAAGGTAAAAAAGGTAAGATAAAGCAAGTCTTAATGAACCAAGAGGTTATAGCTGGCGTTGGCAATATTTATTCTGACGAGGCTTTATGGAGGGCGAGAATTCACCCGCTAAAAGACGTTTCTGGATTGAAAGAAGAAGAGTTAAAGAAGCTTTATCGGGCCCTGCGAGTAGTTTTAAAACAAGCCATTCGCCTCCAGGGAGAGTCTATTTCTGATTTCCGGACCCTCTCTGGAGAAAAGGGAAGGTTTGATATTTTGCGCAAAGTCTATCGAAGACAAGGGGAAAAGTGTCCTCGCTGTAAAAGCATAATAAAAAGAGTAAAAGTTGGAGGCAGGTCTGCTCATTTTTGCCCCAAATGCCAACCCACTTAATAGATTAAAGGTCGATAATAGGTTAAATTAAAAATTATGATTCCTGTTATTTCAATCATAAAACTCGTTGCAACCTTAATTGCTTTCTTTGTTACTTATTTGGGTTACAAAAAATGGAAAGAAACACAACTCCTTTCTTTTAACTACTTTTGGAAGGTTAATCTTTTTCACGGGCTAGAATGTGCAGCCTTTCTAAGTTTTGGATTTATTGGATTGGTTTTAGGCAACCTTTATACAATTCAAGTAATGTGGAATTTAGCTGCCCTATCTGGGGGATTGTTGGTAGCTTTTCTGATTCCCTTGCTTTTAGCCTTTTTGGGAGCGGAAGAAAAGTATCAGAAATTAAGCCAGAGGGTTTTATTGGTTTTAGCCTTAGGTAGTTTTCTAGTGCCTTGGTTTTTCTTTGATAAAGCAAAGGTTGTGACCTACCCTATTACTGGCGAGCTGACAGGGATTACCTGGCTTACTAGCGTGCCCCTTTTTCTTTTAGTTTTTGCGGCTTTATTCTGTATAACTTTTATGATAATTCCTTCTTTTGTGTTGCTGATAAGGTCTTTTAGGGTGGATGATGTTGTACAGAAAAACAAAGGGATTCTCTTGAGTTTGGGTGTGTTTTGGATAGGGATATCTGGATTATGGTTTTGGTTTGTTATCCCGATAGTTAAAACCTCTTTTATGAACGATGTTCTTGGGGGACTTTTCTGTTGTTTTGGGCAAATCCTTTTTGCTCTGGGTATGTTGGTAGAGGATAAAAGAATACTTTAAAACTCTAAATAATAGGTTCAGCTAAACTATTTTAATCAGCATGATTATTTTTATCTATGGTGAAGACACGTTTAGGTCTCGCCAGAAGCTGAGTGAAATTATTGAAGAATACAAGAAAAAGTCCAAGAGCGGTTTGAGTTTGAAATCGTTTGATGGTCAGGAGCTGGATTTCCAAAGCTTGAAAGAAGAGATACGGCAAGCCTCAATGTTTGAGGAGAATAAACTTCTAATTTTAAGAAACCCTATCTCAAACCAAAAACTGAAAGAAGATATATTAGAAGCAGCCAAAGAGCTGTTGAGCTCAAAAGATGTCTTCTTATTTTATCAAGAGGGCCAGATTAGAAAGAACGATAAACTCTTGAGCTTAATTAAGAAACAAGGGAAGGTTCAAGAATTTAGTCCCTTAGACGGCCAGAACTTGAGGAGCTGGTATAAAAAGGAGTTTGGTCGATACCGGGCAGAAATATCAACCGAAGCCTTGAACAGACTTGTTGAGTTTGTCGGAGATGATTTATGGCGAGCTAGTTTGGAGGTCCAAAAGCTCTTTAACTTTAAAAAAGGAAAGAGAATAGATAGAGAGGACGTAGAACTGCTGGTAAAACCAAAGCTTGAGACAGATATTTTTAAAACAATAGATGCCATAGCTAAAAAAGACAAAAAAACAGCCCTTACTCTAATCCACAAACACCTAGAAAAAGGAGACCACCCTCTTTACCTTTTAACAATGATAAACTATCAGTTCAGAAACCTTTTACTGGTAAAGGACTTGATTGAAAAGAGAGAACCTTACTCTGCTATCTTAAGAAAGAGCCAGCTTCATCCTTTTGTAGTCAGAAAGAGTTTGGCCCAGGCCAGAAGCTTCAGTTTGCCAGAGTTAAAAAAAATCTACCAAAAGATTTTTCAGGCAGACCTTTCAATAAAAACCGGCAAAACAGAGGCCAAGGCCGCCTTAGACATTTTAATAGTTTCTTTTTGAAGTATGAGTTACGTTCCTTTCCACGCCCTGGCAGCTTTCCTATCTGGTTTATTGGCTTTGGTTTGCGGTTTTAAGAGTTGGAGCCATTCTCAAGAAAGAAAGAACCAACTAGTTAAATATCTAGCTTTTGTCTTTTTTTCTGAAGCTTTGGCCATGCTTTCTTTGGTTCCCCCAGCCCTTTTCTTTCAATCTCAACTTCTGCCTCCATTTCTTGCCGCCTCAATCTTCTTTCAGTTTTTGGGCATAGCTTTTTTCTCCCAGATTACAGTCAGCTTGTTTAGTCAGAGAGCAGATTACAGAGCACTTTCTTTTGTTTCTATCTTGCTTGCTGGAATTTTTCTTACCGTCTTTACCCTCTTAAGTAAGCCCTCTTTGAGTTTTGCGGGCGATGGTCTTTTTACCGTCTATCATCTACCTCCTGTGTTGAGATTGTTTGTTGTCATTTTCACTATTATTATAACCTCTTTCCTTTCTGGCCTAGTTTTTATTCTTAAAGGATTTACTTCTTTGGTTTTTCTGACTAAAATTCGCTCTGTTTTCTTTGGCCTAGCCTTACTCTTTATCGGGGCAGGGATGTCGCTGACCCTTCTTGGAGAAAGCTTTTATTACAATTTTTTTATTATCTTAGCTTTCCTCTGTTTCTATTTAAGTGTTTCTTTAAGAAAGCGAACAGATAGGTTTTATGGAAAAGTTTAGTTATTTAATCTGGGTTTTGTTTTTTGCTGTTATCTGGCTGCCTATTTTCCTCTCCAGGCCGGACTTAAGAAAACAGTCTTTGACCGTTGGTGCCTTTGTTGCCCTCTTAACGCCTCTGGTAGGTTGGTGGTATCTCCAAGATTACTGGAACCCAGTATTTTTTATGGAAATAAACTTAGCCGACCTCAGAACAAGCGTGGAAGAGCTCTTTTTGGGGTTCTTTACTGGGGCTATTAGTTCTGTAGCTTACGAGACGGTTTTTAAAAAGAGATTGGACAAAGAAAAAAGGCCCATTACCTGGGCTTTTCCTTTTTTGATGCTGGGTTCTATGTATTTGTTCGCAGCTTTTTTGGTCTGGCAGACCGGGCTAAATTCTATTTATGCTTCTTTTGTTGCTTTTATTCTGGGCATTGCCTTAATGGTTATCTTGCGAAGGGATTTGGTTAAAGCAGGCTTTATTTCTGGTTTATTGTTTTCCGCTATCCTTTTTCTTTCTTATGTTGTCTGGCTGGAAGTTTTGTTCCCTGGCACCATAGAGAAGCGGTGGTTTCTTTCTAACTTATCTCATCTGCTTGTGTTGGGAATACCAGTGGAAGAGATTGTCTGGGGTTTCCTTTGGGGATGGGTCGCTGGAATGATATATAAAGTCTGGCAAGGATTAAGCATCAGGGGTTTTGTTGATAAGTTTGGTAATTCTTGATTTAGTCCTTGAGGCTGTATTTTTTTTGATCAGGTTGGTTTTAGCAGCCTTGTCCAGGAGTTTATAAGCCTTGGGTAAAAGCTTTTTTACTTCCTCTGTCTTTTTTTGCTCAACTAAACTTTTAACCTCTTTCAAGAGTTCTTTCAAAGCTAGTTTTTGCCTTATATTTTTGATTCTACGTTTTCTGTCTTGGCGCAGTGCCTTTTTGGCTGATTTGGTAATTGCCATATATTATTCTTTAGCACTTTTAATTTCCTTTATCAAGTCTCTTATTTTAGCCGCTCTCTCAAAGTCTAAGTTTTGGGCGGCGCTTTTCATTTCTTTTTCCAAAAGCTTTGCATCTCTGACTGCCCAGAATTCTGAAGCTACCTCTTTTTCTTTGGTCCCAAAAGGCCAGTCCCTGACCGCTTTGACAATGGCTTTGGGTTGGATGCTGTGTTTTTTATTATAACTTTCCTGGATCTTCCTTCTTCTTGCTACTTCTTTTATAGCAGCTTTCATAGACTTAGTTATTTTGTCAGCATATAAGATAACTCTTCCTTCTTGATGTCTGGCTGCCCTTCCCATTGTCTGGATTAAAGTAGTCTCGCTTCTTAAGAAGCCTTCTTTGTCAGCATCTAAAATAGCTACCAGGGCTACTTCTGGTAAATCTAGTCCTTCTCGCAAAAGGTTGATGCCAACCAAAACATCGTACTTGCCCAGTCTTAGATCTCGTAAGATTTCTGGCCTTTCCAAGGTCTTTATTTCTGAATGAAGGTATTGAGCTTTTAAGCCTTCTTCTGCTAAATAATCCGCCAGATCCTCAGCCAGTCTTTTGGTCAGAGTAATGGCTAAGATTTTCTGGTTCTTAATTGTTCTCTTTTTTATTTCCTCTATCAAGTCTTTTACTTGGTTTTGGATAGGTCTTATTGTGATAGCAGGCTCCAAAAGGCCAGTCGGTCTTATTAACTGCTCAATAATGTATTTACCAGCTTTCTTCTTTTCTTCTTCTGC
>CAZCSH010000025.1:0-2469 GCA_964501545.1 uncultured Candidatus Saccharibacteria bacterium | reverse complement strand
TTAGCATTTCCAAATCATACTTTGTTCTTTGTTCTAACCTCTGAGCTTCCAAGAGTTTCTTCTCCTTCTTTAATCGTTTTAGTCGTTCTTCCAATTCCAACTTTATGTTTTCTATAGCAATGCCTAATTTATTTTGAGGAGTAACCCAAAAGTGAGCAGGGTATAACCTGTATCTAGTATTTAGTATTTTGTATTTAGGAGACAAACCAGCTTGGGAGGTTAAGATGCTTTCTATTTCATCTCCAGAAAACTCAATTCTTAGCATTTCCTCTCCTGTTACCAAATATATGTCTATTGTGTTTCCCCTAACCCTGAATGTTCCTGGTTTAAAATCTATGTCATTTCTCTCATATTGCAGGCTGTTTAAAAGAGATAAAAAGACATTCCTTTTTATCTTTTGGTTAGGGCTTATTTCAAGAGATACTTCTTGGTAGGCTTCGGGCGAACCTATGTTGTAGATACAAGAGACCGAAGCTACAACAATAACATCTTTCCTGGATAATAAGTCTTGGGTGGCAGCGTGCCTTAATCTATCAATTTCTTCATTAATCTTAGCGTCTTTCTCAATGTAGGTGTCAGACTGGGGAATATAGGCTTCTGGCTGATAGTAGTCATAATAAGAGACAAAGTAATGGACTCCAGCCCCTGGGAAGAATTCTTTGAACTCTTGAAAAGTTTGCGCGGCCAAGGTCTTATTATGCGATATTATTAGAGTCGGCTTTTGAACTCTCTCAATTACCCAGGCCATTGTGGCTGTTTTGCCGCTTCCCGTAACACCTAATAAAACCTGATTTTTTACTCCAGCTTTCAGATTTTTCACTAATTTCTCAATTGCCTGCGGTTGGTCTCCTGTAGGTTTAAAAGAGGACTTTAACTTGAACATACTCTTTAATTTAACTTAATTGCCCTCTTTTTTCAAGTAAGCTTCTGTGCTAAAACTAAATATAAGATGAAAGAATTGGTTAAAAAGTTCATTCCCTCTTTTTTTCTTGATTGGTATCACTTTCTTTTAGCTTTGCTCGGAGCCATTCTTTATCGTTTTCCTTCAAAAAGAACAAAAGTAATCGGGGTTACGGGAACCAACGGCAAAACAACCGTGGTTAATCTGACCACTAATATTTTAGAAAGGGCAGGGTACAAGGTGGCTTCTCTTTCTTCCATTCGCTTCAAAATCGGGAAAGAAGAAAGAAAGAACTTTTTGAAAATGACCATGCCCGGCCGCTTCAAACTTCAGAAGTTCTTGCGAGAAGCAGTTAATAAGGGTTGTCAGTATGTGGTTTTAGAAGTGACCTCAGAGGGCATTAAACAGCATCGCCATAAATTCATTGATTTTGAGGCAGCTGTCTTTACTAACTTAACCCCAGAACATATTGAGGCCCACGGAGGTTTTGAAAATTATAAAGCTGCCAAAGGAAAACTCTTTCAGGTAACCAAGAAAATCCATGTCATTAATATAGACGATGATAATGCAGACTACTTTATGAAGTTTCCAGCTGAGAAAAAGTACACTTATGGGTTAAGCCAAGGTGAGGTTAAAAATAGCGACCTTCAACTAAAGCTTCAGCTCATTGGTAGCTTTAATATTTACAATGCCCTAGCCGCAATTTGTGTTAGTTTATCTCAAGGAATAAGATTAGAGACTGCCAAACGAGCAGTGGAAGAAACAGAGGGTGTGCCAGGCCGTATGGAAGAAGTGATATCTAGCCCTTTTAAGGTCTTTGTTGATTACGCTTTTACTTCCAATGCCTTGGAGCAAGTTTACAAAACCTTGAAAACCGAGCTTCTTAGAGAAGCGAGAGGGAAGAAGAGGATGGAGTCCTCTTCGCCCCCAAGCCAAGGGGAAATGATAGCTGTTTTGGGAGCTTGTGGTGGGGGAAGAGACAAGTGGAAGAGGCCGGTTTTAGGAGAGTTAGCTGCTAAATATTGTGAAAGAGTAATCGTGACGAACGAAGACCCCTATGACGAAGACCCAATGGAAATCATTGAACAGGTAGCTCAAGGAACAAAGGGGAGGGCCGAAAAGATTTTAGACAGGAGGGAAGCTATTAGGAAAGCTCTTGGTTTAGCCAAAGCAGGGGATGTGGTAATAATTACCGGCAAGGGGTGTGAGCCCTGGATAGTGGAAGCTCATGGAAAGAAAATACCGTGGGATGACAGAGAGGTAGTAAAGGAGGAATTTGCCGAGATTGCTTGGCAATAAAGTTTCCCAAGTACCGGTTGTTCCCGACCCAGCGTGTCGGGCCAACCTGCGTTCTCGCCCTGCCATCCCGCTTTGCGGGAACCATGCTGGCAGGGCTCCGAAAGCCACTTTGGAAACTTATTGCCTCGCCTAATTATTTTTTTCACTATAAATATGAAACGCTATGAAGTTTTAGAGCATACGGCGGACTTGAAGATTAGAGCTTTTGGTAAGACAAAAGAAGAACTGTTCGAAAGCTCTCTTTTTGCTATGACAGAGGAAATGAGGCC
>CAZCSH010000024.1:0-7903 GCA_964501545.1 uncultured Candidatus Saccharibacteria bacterium | reverse complement strand
CATCAAGAAATATCCTCTTAATCTCTTTATATATTAACTTATAATCATTGGTGTCGTTGTCACTACTGGCAGCAACCACGCTACCGGCAATCGTATTCCGTAAATAAGAAACAAGAAAGCGCGTATTTAGTTCCTGGACATTGGCCAAGGAAGGAGGATTAGAAAGATCTTCTCGTAGACGTTCCTCAAGTTCGTCAAAATTACGAACCTGCCTACATAAGGGATGATAGGAATAAAATACGTTGCCGAGCACATATGTGGGTTTCCCCGCCAGCGCGGACTCCATGCCGACTGTGCTCGTAAGCACAATAACACCCGTGCATTTTTGCACAAGTTCTGGCGTAGAGCTTTTCGGAGAAATAAGCATCACATTTGGTATTGCTTTGAGTTCCCGATAAAAACTTGCGGACCGATGCCCTACAAAAGCAGGGTGTTCCTTTACGTAAAGCTTTGCCGGGAAAGGAAGACGAAACGCTACATTCTTTATCGTAGTAATAAAGTTTTCGTAGGATGGCGCAAGCACAAGGGTAGAAGCCTCTGGTTGAACCTGAAGAGGAAATAAATAAAAAAACTCGTCCGTATTTGGCTTCTCAAACAATCGCCACTGGAAGGGCGCCCGAATAACCCGCACGAGTCCGGCAAGGGGACTTTTCATCGTATGAACCAGCACGCCCTCGCTTTCATAGTCAAAAACTTTTATACGACTCCTCACAAGAAAATATTTCAACCAGCTGGGTAGTATCGCTTTCCCTCTCCGCATGTACAGCAAAAGGCGTTCCATTAAAGACCTGTTGTACTTGCCTTTTTCATACAAAGGAATAACATCGTGAGAAAGAAAATCTGTAAGAAACCTTCCGGCAATCATACGTTCCTCTGCTGTAATGTCTTTTTCGTCCAATTCTCGAAAGGTTTGCTCGTATCTAGAGCAGGTATGAATAAGGTCGTACACATCAATGCTCCCGGGTATTCTAGAATCAGACAAACCAACGAAACGAATCCCGGCCAGCTGACAGTAGCGAAACACCAGCTGCGTAAAAACATTGGCAGGCAGCTCACTCAACACCGCGTCTGGCCGCTCTTTTCCTAGCACATCTTCAATGAACTGCTTGAGTTGCACGACAATCTCTTGAGTTTGCTTATAAGAAGAAACGCGCCTCCTGTAGCTTGGGCGACCGAATTCCGAAAAAAGCACCATCCAAGAAGTTTCCAAGGGCTCTCTTATATCCGGTTTATAAAACTTTTTGCACCAATCTACTTTTGAGTAAAGGCGCACTTGTTTGGGATACAAACTGCGCTTGCTCAGCTCGGAAATTCTGCTATTTGCAAGAAGAAAACAGTCGTCACCTTCTTTGACGGCTTGCCAGGCAAACCTGCCCAAAAACTCATGCAGCAGATCCACCTGATTCAAAAGAAAGCACCATTTTAGCTTCATAAATTTTTCAAAAATAGCTTAATAAATTCAATCTCTTTTTGCTGAAAGCCTCTTAATAAATAAATTAAAATCCCATAAATCGTCGCCCCAAAAAGAATGGCTAAGCTCACTTGAAATAAGCCAACAGGTCCCAGCCACAAAATACAAACAATCATAACGCCCGAGGCCAAAAGGCTCTTTGCTATAAATTGCCAGTCAATTTCAAACTGAAGCCTCTTGGAGACAAAATACCAGGTTAATCCCAGGCTAAAGCTGTAAGCAATAAGGGTGGTTAGAGCGGCGGCTATAATGCCAAAAATTGGAATAAATAAAAAATTCAAGCCAATATTCAAGAAAGCCGCTCCCAGCCAGATTGCCCCAAAAATCTTTGTCTTCTTGAATAAAACCAAAACCTGAACGAAAATATTATAAACTCCGTAAAAAAGAAAGCTTAAAGCGACAAAGGGCATAATGTGGTGGCTATTGCGGGCTATCTCTTGAGTTGAAAATATCGTTAGGATTTCTTGAGACAAAATCGATAAGCCAAAAATTATTGGGATAGCTATTACCAAAAAATATTTAAGAGAATATTTTAAATAAGTTCTCACTGTCTCTATCCGATGTTCGTCAAAAGCCCTGGAAAGAACCGGAGGCAGCATAAAAATAAAAGGGTAAATTATAAAAGTTAAAACGCTAGCCATGGTATAGGCCGGAGCATAGTAACCCACAAAAAGAACACCCAAGAAAAAACCAATTAAATATTTGTCGCTGGAAGAAACCATCCAATAAGAAATACTGCTCGCCACGGTTGGCAGCCCAAAGCGCAAATATTCTTTTATTTTGAAAAACTTTGGCGCTTTTATCTCAATTTTCTTTAGAAAATAAGCAAGCAAGAAAAAGAAAACCAACAAGCGAATAATCAAAAGGGAAAGAACTGCACCAAATAAACCATAGCCTAAAAAAATGGCTGCCAAAACCAAACCAATCTCTCCAAGGGCTTTCAAAATGGTGAATAGAGAATATTTCACTACCTCCTGGAAAGCCTGCAAAGCTCCCAGCAAAACCAATCCCAAACATTCAAACAAAATCACAAAACCCAAAATTTTGACAAACAATACCGGGCTCTGGAGAAAGTCAGCGATCGACTGAGCGAAAAACCAAAACAACAAAATAAAAACTATAGCTATTATAAAAACAAAGGCTAAAACCGAATAAACCCCGTCTTGAATTTGCTCAATGTCTTTTTCTCCAGCCAAAAACCTAACTAAAGTATAAGGCAGCCCCAAAAGGATTAAGGGAGCCATCAAGCTTAGAGTTATGCTTAATTGAGTCCAAATGCCGTAATTAGCAGCTCCCAAAAACTTGGTTAATATTGGCAAAAGAATAATTCTTTCTGCCGCAATAAAAACATTGGCCGCTCCAATAATTCCGATGTTTTTAGTAAATATTTGGTAAGAAGACATCATTTTTTCTTTGCTTAATTTTTTCCAAAGCAGCTATTAAAACCTCTGAATATAAAGGATAAAGTTCGTTATAAACTTCAACCACGCTAAGACCCTGAACCTCCAAGAACTTCTCAACAATCACCTTGCCCCTATCAACCTTTTCTGTCATCCAGTGGCAAGCAACCGAAGCTCGTTTGTTGCCTTCTTTCAGCATCTTTCCAACGGGATTGGCTCCTGGATATTTATACAAACAAGGGTGAAGATTGATAGCAGGAATCGTCAATATGTCTTTTTTCAATATCTGTCTTCCATGACAGCAGACAAATAAATCGGGTTTTAAGCTTTTTAAATAATTAACAAAGCTTTTTTGATTTATATCCTTTGGTTTTTTAATGGTCATCTTCAAGCTCTTAGCAACCCTTTCTACGGGTTTGTCTACCGGTACCACGCAAACCACTTTGTGATCTAACGCCAAAAGGGTCAAAAGAGCAACCATGCCTGCTTGCCTGCCGCCATAAAATACTATTTTCATAATGGTTTTAGCTGCTTAATATAATCTAAGCCCTGCTTAATGGTGGCTATGTCCTTTTTATATGTTTTCATTTTTTCAATTTCCTTTGCCAGCATTTCAAAAGCTTGCTTTTTTCTTCCGCTGGGGGGTAAGAACCAGGATAGCTTATCGGCTCCTTTCATATAAATAATCCCTTTCCACTTCATCTCTCTTGCCTGTCTAAGAAAAGTTAGGAAAGCTCGTAAAAGATGGTAGGGCGAGGTAACCACAATAATGCTCTTCCATTTCTTTTCTTTGGCTTTTTTAATTGTATTCTGGGCCTGCTCAAGGGTGTTTAGGGATTTATCATCCACAGTAATCTCTTTTTCAGGAATGCTATTTCTCAACAAATAATTCTTAATCTCGTCCAAATACACATCATTCTCCTCGTTCCTCTTCTTCCTGCCGATAAGCTCATTGTTCCCAGCAATCAAAACTTTTCCCGCCCAGCCTTTCTTGTATAAAGAAACAACGGTTTTGGCTCTATCTAGCCTGTCTCCCTGAAGAAAAATAATGGCATCTGCTTTCTCGGTTTTTTGCTTTAAAAGCAGGCTAAATAACGCTGCCATCTCAGAACCACAACAATCTCTTACAATTTTTAAAACTTTTTGGTGAGCCATAAGACTTAACGCCTAACTAATTCCCAAGCAAGAGGCGTTCCTCGTTCAATGTTTTTTGCAGCTCTTTTACCAAGAACTTCTGACAGGTGCTTGGGAGTTAAGCCATAGCCCGGTCGAATAGAACGCACATTCTCTCTGTTAAAACTGTCTCCTGCTTTCATGTCTTTAACAACAAAAAGCGATCTTCTAAAAACCAAGTTTTCTTTTTCTCGCTCGCCCAAACCATACCGGGCTTCTCCCACTGCTCTCTCTATGGTCCTAACCACCCTTACTAGCTCTTGGAACTCTTGAGGCTCCAATGAAAAGGCAGCGTCAACCCCGCCTTCTGCCCTGCTTAAAGTAAAGTGTTTTTCAATAATAGAGGCTCCCAAAGCAACAGAGGCTGTGGCTGCTTCTATCCCCAAGGTGTGATCTGACAAACCAGCCACCACTCCGAATCTTTTTCTTAAATCAGGAATAGTGGCTAAGTTCATGTCTTCTGGCTGGGCTGGATAAGCTGAAACACATTGTAAAACAGCTATATCTTTTGCCCCATTATCTCTTAAAGTGGAAATAGCCAATTCTATTTCCTCGACCGAGGCCATGCCCCGGGACATAATTACTGGCTTTTTAGTGCTGGCTATCTTTTTGAGCAACTCAATATCAATCAGCTCAAAAGAGGCAACCTTGTAGGCCGGAACCCCCATTTTTTCCAGAAAATCCACCGCGCTCTCATCAAACGGACTGGAAAATAAAGGAACTCCATAGCTTTCTGCTATTTTCTTCATTTCCGGCAACCACTCCCAGGGAGTATAGGCTAACTTGTATAAATCGTACAAAGTCCTCCCCTTCCAGGCCTCATTCACCTCAACTTGAAACCATTTTTTATCGCAATCAATAGTTAGGATCTCTGGCTTATAGGTCTGAAGCTTAATGGCGTCTGCTCCTGCCTGGCAGGCAGCTTCTACTAATTCTTTTGCTCTTTCAAAACTTTGATTATGATTGCCGGAAATTTCAGCCACCATAAAAACTGGTTGCCCCGGTCCAATTTGACGATTTCCTATATTCATAGTTTTAAGGTGTATTTTAGCCATTGATTTTTTTCTTTCAGTTGAAAATTTAATTTTTCAAACAGTTTCCGCGAAGCTAAGTTTTCCTTGTGAACTGTAGCTATTAATGAACTTATTTTCTTTTCTTTTTTAACTTGTCTTATTGCTAAATCTAAGGATTTTGAAGCAAGACCCTTTCCTTGAAATTCTTTCAAAATAGAAATGCTAATCTCAACTTCTTTATTATTCATCCAATCCAATCTAATTTGTCCAATAGGGGTTTTTAAATTTTTAATTATAAAAATATTTTTATTACTTGCCTCTAAAAGAATCGGCATAATCCATTTAACGTGTTCTTTCCAGCTCACTGCCTGCTTCTGGCGAGAATATTTGTAAGTTCCTGGTTGGTTTCTTAAATACCACAAAAATTCTATGTCATTGAAATTTGCTTTTCTTATAGAAATCATTGCGGGGGTTTTCTTTTAATGTTTTTGTTGATTTCCACCAATTTTGGTTCTTTTCTCAAAAGGTCAATAATCTCTTCCATTGAAAATATCTTTCCCTCCCGAAAAAGTCTTTTGTAAACTTCCTGAACAAACTCCAAATCCTCTTTCTCATCCACCGTCCAACGAAAACGAGAAAGGTCTCTGTCGTTTTCAACGTTGGTTCTTCTGAACTTTTCGGGATGCTCTCTTATATACAAAGTGACATGTTCTTTTTCAGCTCCAGCCTTTGCTTCTTGAAAAGACTTTTCCAAAGCTTCAAAAGTGAACACCTCAACGTCTAAACCTTTAGGATAAGTCCTCTTCAGAATATTGGAAGTGTAATCTGCTCCCGACTTTAAGCATTCCCGGACCACCCTATCCACCACTTCTGGAGCGACTAAAGGACAATCGGAAGTGATTCTCACTATAGTATCCGCTCCAAATGATTTGGCAGCCAGATAATACCTTGAAAGGACGTCTTCTTCTGGACCCCGAAAATACTTTAAATTATTTTCTTTGGCAAACTCTTCCAAAACATCATTCTCTTTTGTGTCAGGAATAGCTAAAATTATTTCATCTAACTGTCTGGCTCTTCTCAGTCTTTCAATCACATGCCAAAGCATAGGCTTTCCTTCAACATCCAAAAGAACTTTTCCCGGCAATCTGGTTGAAACGATTCTAGCTTGAATAATCGCTACTATTTTAGATTTTGAGTTTTGGTTTTTTTTCATTTCTTTTTTAAGAGAAACATCATATCAACATTTTTATTGTTTAAATATTTAAGCTTTTTCCCTTTTAATAGTTTTAAATCTTTAAAGAAGTTAAGATATAGTCTAGGAAAGTTTGCTTTCCAAAGCATGTTCTTTTTGCCTCTATAAACTATTTCAGTGTAATTATCGGCATAATATTCAAATCCCCAAATATACTTTTTTGTGCACCGGTAAATTTGTCTTATTGCTTTTTTTATATCAGATGGCGATATATGAATAAGTAGCCCAGAAGTAAATACTAAATCAAAATAGTTATCTTTAAAAGGAATATCTAATACGGAGCCCTGAATCATGTTAATATTTTTTGTAAGAGAGAGAGAGACGGATCGCTTCTTTGTTGATTTCTATTCCATAAAGATTGTTAAATCCCATTTTTTGAAGAAGAACTAACTGAATCCCAACATTAGAACCTACTTCTAAAATTTTTAACGAACGATCCGTCTCCCCCAAAAACTCTTTATTTAGTTTGGTGCGGCTGATACCATAATTTTGGATAAATAATTTATCCATAGCCTTTGGGGTTTGAGGATTTCTAAAAGTGTAATCTGCCCCAAATTTTCCTTTCCATTTTTTTTCTTGAAAAATTTCTTTTTTTAAGTTTTTCATAATCGATAATAATTAATAATCTTTTTTACCGTCTCAATAACTCTTTCTACTTCTTTGTTCGTCATTTTAGGAAAGAGGGGCAAGGTAATGGCTCTTTCGTAATAGTTTTCTGTTTTAGGAAAGTCTCCCCTCTTGAAACCAAACTTTTTTTTATAGAAGGGTTGGAAATGAAGAGGAATATAATGCACCTGAACCATAATCCCTTCTTTGTGCAAATCTTCAAATATTTTCTTTCTATCAGCCTTTAGTTTTTCCAAAACCAGCTGGATAACATAAATATGCCAGGCGGCCTTTACCCCTTTTGGCTCAGGGGGGGGAGTAATAATTTCTTGAATATAGCCAAAAGCCTGGTTATATTGTGAAACTATTTCTCTTCTTCTTTGGACAAACTTATCTAGCTTTTGAAGTTGAGAAATGCCCAAAGCTGCCTGGAAATCGGTCAAGCGAAAATTGTAACCTGGTTCTTCTATTTCGTAATACCAAGCTCCTTTCTTTGGCTTCTTCAATATGCTGTGATGCCTGAGAACTTTCAATCTCTCATAAAACTCTTTATTGTTTGTCAAAACCATGCCCCCCTCCCCTGTAGTGATAGTTTTTACTGGATGAAAACTTAATATGGTCATATCAGCTATGCTGCCTATTTTCTGCCCCTTATAAACAGAACCCAAAGCATGAGAAGCGTCTTCAATAACTAATAAATCATGCTTTTGGGCAATTTTTAAAATTTCATCGTATTGGCAGGGGAAGCCGGCAAAGTCAACCACAGCCAAGGCCTTGGTTTTTTTCGTGATTTTCTTTTCAATCTCTTTTGGATTAATATTCAAAGTTTTTTCATTAATATCAACGAAAACAGGTTTGGCGCCCAAGACAACAAAAGCGTTGGAGGTGGCGGCAAACGTTAAGGGCGTAGTAATTACTTCATCCTCCGGACCAAAACCCGCTGCAGTGTAAGCTGCCTGGAGGGCGGCTGTCCCGGAAGATACGGCTA
>CAZCSH010000023.1:0-8716 GCA_964501545.1 uncultured Candidatus Saccharibacteria bacterium | reverse complement strand
ATGACAGCGATAACCACCAATAACTCAATTAAGGTAAAGCCTCGATGTTTTTTAGAAACCATCTTCAACATTATTAAAAGAAATTAATCTCTGAATAACCTTTTTCAATTCTACCACATTTCTACCACATTTGAAAAGAGAAGGGCTGTGGAAAACTTAAATGGCTATTGTTCGGTAAAGAGGCATCAAAATAGAAAGCATAATACCTGCCACAATCAAACCCAGAATAAGAATTAAAACGGGCTCCAAAATACTTAAAACATTATCTATTGTTCTGTCAATTTCTTTCTGATAAAAACTGACAATATTCATTAGGCTGGTGTCCAAAGACCCTGTTTTTTCACCAACCAAAACCATCTGGACAAAAACTGGAGGAAAGAGCTCAGGAGCCTGAGACAAAACAGAAGAAATCGCTTCTCCCTTTTTTACTCTGTCTCTGGCCTGGCTAATAAGGCTACGGTAAGAATTGTTGCCAATGATATCAGCCACAGTTTCCAA
The DNA here is from genome assembly GCA_964501545.1 of uncultured Candidatus Saccharibacteria bacterium. Lineage (GTDB taxonomy): Bacteria > Patescibacteriota > Minisyncoccia > Minisyncoccales > RBG-13-42-11 > CAZCSH01. Next base: position 8,218 of record CAZCSH010000023.1, on the reverse strand, counting down.
AGACTGGGCTATGGGCAGGCCTCCTGAGATTAAAGTGGACAGGTTCTCGGCAAAACGAGACAAATAAATCATCTTTAAAAGCGGGCCTATCATGGGTAGCCTTAAGAAGAGCTTATCAAAAGCATTTTTCCCTTTTTGGGTTGCCTGATACCTAAAGAGGCTGAAGACCAGAAAGGCCAGCAGAACCAGCAACAATAATCCCCAATTTCTTAAAAATTCAGCCAGATTAATAATGAAGCGGGTCGGGACAGGCAAGGGTTGGTTTCCAGTTTCCAAAACTTCGGCCAACTGAGGTATGACAAAAAAGATCATCAGAAGCAAAACTAAAATCACAACCACGACGATCAAAGCCGGGTAAAGTAAAGCTCCCCTGGTCTTAGCTGCTAAATGATATTCTCTTTCTAAGTGGTCAGCCAAGTAATTCAAAACTTCTGATAATTTCCCTGAAACCTCACCAGATTTAACCATGGCTATAAAAAAAGAAGAGAAGATCTTGGGATAGAGGGATAGGGCTTGAGAAAAAGAAGCCCCCCCTTCTATTTCTTCTGACATTTTTAATATATTTTCTTTGAAAGTAGGGTTGGCAGTCTGGGTGGAGAGTGTTTGCAAAGATTCAACCAAAGGGACTTTTGACCTAAACATAATGGAAAGCTGTCGAGAAAAGAGAACAATGTCTTTTCTTGATATGCCTCCGAGAAGCTCTACTTTCTTTGCGTAAAAGGGAGCGGCTGCCTCTTCCAAAAAGGTGACGAAAAGATTGTTTCTTTGCAAAAAACTAATGGCAGCTGTCTTGGAAGAAGCTTCAATCTGACCTATCCTGACCTCACCTTTTGAGGTTCTAGCTTGGTAGTTAAACTTCATTAAGTTACTTGACTAGGGTTTTTAACTCAGCCGGGTTGAGAGAAAAGTTAAGAGCGTTGTCCAAAGATATTTCTTTGGCTTTGACTAGATTGGCTAAAGCTCTGTTTAAAGAAACCATACCTCTTTCAGCCGAGGTTTCAATGACTAAAGGCAACTCATGAATTTTGTTTTCTCTTATTAAGTTGGCGACGGCCGGGGTAGCTATCATTACTTCGCAAGCTGGAATTAAACCTCCTTTTATTCTGGGAACCAAGCGCTGGGAAATAACTCCCAAAAGTGAGCCGGACAGCTGGGCCCTGATCTGGTTTTGTTGGTCAGGCGGGAAAGAATCGACAATTCGGTGAATGGTCTGGCTGGCTGAATTAGTATGCAAAGTGGCAAAAACTAAATGGCCTGTTTCTGCTGCTGATATCGCTGTCGCCATGGTTTCAGCATCCCGCATTTCACCCACCATAATAACATTTGGGTCTTGACGAAAAGTAGAACGCAAGGCTTTGGCAAAACTTAAAGTATCTTGAAAAAGCTCTCTCTGGTCAACAATACTTCTGTCACCCTGGAAAATATACTCAATCGGGTCTTCTATCGTAATTATATGGTCAGTTCTGGTATGGTTTATTTCATCTATTAAAGCTGCCAAAGTAGTGGATTTGCCGTGGGAAGAGGGACCGGTAATTAAAACAAAACCCTGGCTGGCTTTAGTAAACTCATGGAGAACAGAAGGCAGGTTTAGCTCCTCTATCGTCTTTATCTCTGTTGGAATTAAACGAAGGGCAATAGAAGTTTCTCCTTTTTGTAAAAAAACATTAACCCGAAAACGAGCCCTACCCTCAAAGTCATAAGAAAAATCAATCTCTTTTTCTTTTAAAAACTTTTCTGCTTGCTCAGGCGTCATTAAAGCTTGAGCTAGGGCCTGAGTATCTTTTGAGCTAAACTTCTTTTGCTTGACCAAAGGAACCAGTCTGCCTGTAATGCGGAGGGTGGGGGGGTGGTTTACCGAAATGTGAAGGTCAGAAGCTTTTTCCTTAAAGGTTGTCTCCAAGAGTGATTTTAATTGGATTGAAGAATTGTTTGGCATACCTTATTTTACCCCGTTAGAAATTTTACAAACTCGGTTATCGGGAAATAGGTTTGAATAAAAAATTTCTAACGGGGTTTTAAGATTTTTTTAATTTCTTCGACTGTTTGGCTTGGAGTTCAAAGAGATAAATCTCTTTTCCCCCTTCGCTCAGTAGTTTTTTAATTTCTCCAACTACTTCGCTCGGAGTATAGTGAGCTTTGATTAAGTATTTGGAAGCTCCCAGACTCATTCCTTTTTCTACTTCCTCTTTCTGGCCAAGATTAGAAAGAATAATCACCTTCAAATCCTTTAGTTTGGGATTAGCCTTTATCTTCTTTAAAAGCTGCCAGCCGTTTAACTGTGGGAGAACAATGTCCAAAACTAATAGGTCTGGCTTTTTCTCTGCTATTCGCTTTAAGACTTCTTCTCCGGTGGTTACCACCTCAACTGAAAAACCAGATTGCTTGAGCTTAGTGGAATAGATGTCAATTAAGAAACGGTCATCTTCTACTAAAAGGATGTGTTTCACCCCGTTAGAAGTCTGTCATTATACAGCATATGGTTGATTTCAAACAGACTTTTGTTATTTTTTAATTTTACCCCGTTGTTAGAGAACAGAAAAAATTTTATATTTTTTTCTGCCTAGGACTTCTAACGGGGTTCATACTATTTTTCTTCTGCTATTCTTAAAACTTCCTCGATTGAAGTAATACCAGATAGAACCTTTAAAATTCCGTCTTGCTCCATGGTAATCATCCCCTGGTTCTTGGCTTCTTTGAAAATCTTGGCTTCATTGGGATCCTCCAGAATGATTTCAGCTATCTTGTCCGTTATAGACAGAACCTCAAAAACTGCTATCCTGCCAGAAAAGCCTGTATCATTGCATTCTTTGCAGCCTTTGGGCCCATAGATTTTTAAAGGCTCTACCAGCTTCAATTCCTTTTTAACAACAGCTGGCAACTCCTCAATTTCTCTTAAAATCATTTTCCTGATTTCAGGTTTTGGAGTTATTCTCTGCTTACACTTATTACAGAGCTTGCGAACCAGTCTCTGAGCCAAAGCTAAGCGCAGGGTCGGAGGGATTAAGTAAGGCCTCACCCCCATGTCAATCAAGCGGGGAATAACGCCCAAGGCATTGGAAGTATGCAGAGTAGAGAGAACAATGTGGCCGGTTAAAGCAGCATGAATAACCAGACTGGCTGTTTCCTCATCCCTGACTTCTCCTACCATAATAATATCTGGGTCTTGACGGACAACCTGACGTAAGCCAGTAGAAAAATCGTAGTTTATTTCAGGTCTGACCTGAGACTGGTTCACACCAGGCACAAAATATTCTACCGGGTCCTCTAAAGTAACTATGTTCACTTTTTCTTTATTCAATATTTGCAATATCGCATAAAGAGTGGTTGTCTTACCCGAGCCGGTGGGACCGGTAGCTAAAACTAAACCATAAGGTCTGCTAATAGCTTCTTTTAACAGCTCTAAGTTTCTTCCCCCTAAGCCCAAGTCCTCAAACGTCTTCAATCCCACCTCAGGATCTAAAACTCTGAGAGCCACCTTTTCTCCCAAAGTAGTAGGAAAGGTAGAAACCCTAAAATCTATTGATTTTGTGCCAATTTTGGTAGAGAACCTGCCATCCTGAGGCACTCTGGTTTCATCTATCTTTAAGTTAGATAAAATCTTAATTCGGGAAATGATAGCTGGGTGCACTCTTAAAGGCAGAAAAATAGAAGAATATAAATCCCCCAGCAATCTAAAGCGCACTCTTAAGTTGTCTCTGGTAGGCTCTATGTGAATGTCAGAAGCTTTGCCTTCTACCGCATGCCTCAAGATAACAGCCACAATCTTGGTAATAGGAGCTTCTTCTGCCAGCCTTTCAAACCCAGCCAGGCCTGGCCCCTCAACCCTGGTTTCTTCTTTCAGTTCTGTTTCTAATTCTTCCAAAGCCCTGCCTACTTCTCTTTTTAGGGTCCTATACTGATTTAAAAGACCTTTTAATGTGCTCGGGGTAATTAAAAACACTTTGTAATTAATCCCTCCTTGTCGAGAAAGAAACTTCAAAGCTTCCTGGGCTTTTAAGTCCTCAGGATAAACCATACCTATGTCTAAGGCTTTTTCTGTCTTTTTCAAAGGTACCATCTGATAATACTTGGCTGTTTCTTCGGGTATCAACTTCAAAGTTTCCAGAGGCACTTTTTCCACTTCCACCTCTCTCAAAGGAATCTTTAAGTCCTCACTCTTTAAACCAAACAAAACAGACTCTGGCACCAGACCGGTAGCCAAAATTACCTCTTCTTCTCTCTTAGCTGCTTGTCTGCACTCCAATTCTAATGATTGAGCTTTTTCTTTTTCAATCATTCCTTTTTCAACTAGTTTATCGAGTAAAGCCATCTTAGTAACTTAAGAATGGATTTGGCCTGCCTTCCAAAGGTTCTTTTAAAGGCCCTATTTCAGAAAAGGGCTGGAGTCCTTCCAGAAAAGGGCTTTTGAGAACATCAAAGTTTATCTCCACCTCTGGATGAGGGAAATAAAGGAATTCCTGGGAAGAAGGAATTTCCTTCTTGAAAAACCCCTGCCAAATAACAAAGAGGAGAATAATAAAAACGAGAGCAAAAACAATGATTAAGTTCTTCTGGACTTTTCTCTGTTGTAAAAAGACAATAGCCATGTTAGTAACCAAAAACCTGAATTCTAAGGTTAAAAGTAAAAACATCTCCCTCTTTTGGGCTGGTAAAGGAAATATTCTCTATTTCAACCAGTCTGGCAGATTTCTCTAAGCTAGCAACAAAGCTTTTGAAAGAAGAATAGCTTCCAGTTAACTGTAAGTTAAGGTGAATTTCTTTTAAGGAAGAGGTTTCTGAGGTATCTACCAGGGGTGGGCTGATTCCTTTTAAGACCAATCCTGTTTGAGAGGAGACCTGCTGAAGGAAATTAAAGAGAGAAGCTAAAGAAGGATCATTTGGCAAAGCTGAGTCAATCTTAGCTAGGTTAGCTTTGTACTGGGAGAGGTCTTCTTCTGTCTGACTGAGTTTGGCAAAGTACTGTTCTTCTTCTGCCAGCTCTGCTTTTTTACCTTTTATTGTTTTTTGGAGAAAACTTAAATCTGTGTATTTGGGCCACAACACTCCAAAGACCATAACTAAGGCAAATAAGAGGCAACTTACAACAATGATTTGGTATGAAGCTGGAAGGCGTATGTTATTCATTGACCAATATGGCTTTGGGGTTAATGGTTAAGGAAAGACTGAACTCAACCTGTCCCTCTTTGCTAATTGAGGCCTTTTCTAAAATAAGGTCTTTAACAAAATCTGTTTCTTTCAAGATTAAAATCTGCTGGCCCAGAGCTTCAAAACTCTGGGTTTTGCCAACCAAGACCAGTTTTCCCGACTTACTATCTAGACTAAACTGGTTAAAGCTGACTTTGGGATGACAGTTTTCTTCTAACTTTTGAAAAAGACTGGATGGAGTTAAGTGGCTCTGGCTTAATTTAGCAAAATCCTCAATCTTTCTTTGAACAGTTAGAATATTCTTTTCCAAAGCTACTTTTTCTGCAGTTTTGCTTTCTGACAAAGAAAGCTCCAAAACAGCCAAGTCCTCCTGGTTATTTTTTAAAAGAGCGTTAAAAACAAAAAAGCTGATTAAAGAAGCAAGAAAAAGGAAAATGGAAAGGTAAAACAAGGTGTTTGGTAAAGCACTTCCTCCTCTTTCTTGTTTTGGTATTAATTCTGGCATATCAATATTCAAATCCACGGAGAGCCATGCCTAAAGCTACACTATAGGATGGCCCCATCTCTTTTAATTTTTCTTCTAAAATTGGTGGGTAGAATATCTGGGAAAAAGGATTGGCAACCTCAACCTCTTTCTTTAAACTTTGAGCCAAATATTCCCTTAAACCCGGCATTAACCCAGAGCCTCCAGCTAAGATAACTTTTTGGACATCTCTTCCTGTTCTTGTTAGATAATTAGCAATGGTTTCCTCCACCTCCTTCAAAATTACATCAATTAAAGGAAGCAAAACATCTCTCAAACCTTGAGCTCCCAACTCTTGAGCTGTAGGAGAAATACCATATTTTTTCTTTAGCTCTTCTCCTTTCTGAAAGTCTATATTCAAGGATTGGGCTGCCATCCGGGTCAGCTCATTGCCTGACATGTCAAAGCTGTGAGAAAGCTTTAACTTTTGTTTATCAACAATACTGCAAGTTGTACTTTGGGCTCCAATATCAATCAAAGCAACGGGTAAATTAAGGTCTGCTGGGATAATGGCCCGCACCAAACCAAATACTTCTGCTTCCAGGCTGAATAATTCCAACTGAGTGAGTTTAGCGATCTCTTTGTATTGATTTATCACTTCGTTGGGCACTGCTACCAAAAGAATGTTAAAGTTCTGGTTTATGTCTTTGGGTTTGGGTTCTTCTACCTGCCAGTCTAAGGTCACTTCTCCCAAAGGCAGGGGAACGTGAGATCTCGCTTCATATCTGATAGCTTGGGGAAGCTCCTCTTTCGTCATTTTGGGCAACTGGAAACTGGTAAAGAAACTAGAGAAATCAGGAATGGAAAAAATAGCTTCTTTGGTCTTTATTTTCGCTTCCTCCAAAATAGCCAAAATAGCTCTAGCAATATCTACACTGGAAAGTAAAAGAGTACTCCTCTCAAAAGTCCGAAAAGGCTTTTGATACAAAGCTGTTGCTATAAAACTGCCATAATTCTCCAGCTTAACCCTCCTTCCTACCTTGGAAAGTTCTACAACTTTAATGTAAGAAGTACCAATGTCTATACCCAAGAACTTCTTGGGAAAAAGCATCTGAAGGGGATTCAATACCATAGTTTTTCCATTATACACCGAGCGATAGCGAAGGTAAAGATGAGAACTCTGTTTCCATCGCCTTATATTTCCCTGGAAAGAACTATCTGGACACTTTTATTATATCAACAAAAAGACCGGCTTTAAACCGGCTTCTCGGCGGAGGAGGTGAGATTCGAACTCACGAAGGCCTTTCGACCCTAGCGGTTTTCAAAACCGCTTGGGATAACCGCTCCCTACTCCTCCCAATGATACTTTAAAACATTTTTTGATGTGCGGATTATGAGTATTTATTAAAGAGAAGTATCTAATAATGTCCTGCTTATTTTCCAGTTGTACATTTCTCCCGATACGAATCTTTGGAGAAAATCCTAATTCCTTTAGAATTCCAGCCACAGAAGAACAGAGCTTTGGAGAATAGCTGGTCAAGCACAACCGTGGATAACAATATTTTTTATTTTTAATTTTATGGCATTCACTAAATACGCAACCATCAGTATCTATCAGCCCCCTTATGCAAGTGCTTGAGAAAAATCTATCTTTCTTGATCCATTGAGGCATATCTAGGCCCTGCTTTAATTTATTACCTATTTTTAATCCTATCGATTCGCAAACTTCTACCAAACGTGTTCGCGAGACAACTATATTAATCAACGATTCCTTTCTTCTAAAGTAAATAGCGGGTTTTATTTTGAAAAGTTCTTTAATAATGTTGCTTACAAAAACGGCATACAATTTATCCGTTTTGTAGTTAAGCGTAATTGCTACTTGTCTTTTGGTAATTCCCCCGTCACCCATGACGATACCAACAAATTCAGCCAATCCAACGCTTTTTCGAGGGATAGTAATTTCTCTAGCTACAAAATATTTATTTAGATTAAATCTTCCAATCTTCTTCCACCATTCTAACCATTTTCGTTTGCGTATCTCGGGATCTCCACCAATAATTCCGTATTTTTGATAAACTTATCTTCCTGCAATTCTCGCAGCTTTTTTTGCTGACCAAAATGGTTGTCTAATTTCTATGTCCGCCGGTGGTTTTAATTTTGCGATGCTGCATATTCTTTTGAAGGTCTTGAAGGGTAAGGAATGTTTTCCCCTTCTCCAATCGTTAAGTGTTCTTTTGTTTACTTCTATTTTATCTGAAAATAATACCCAAGACAATTTCAAATTCCTTATTGCTACCGCCAAAAACTTGCGCTGTTTATCAGACGGGAAAATAACTCTTCGGTCGGCTTTAAACTCTTGCGGTTCATTCATTATTTCATTTTAATATAATCAGCGATATAATTCAACCGCTCTCGCGCCCCACCCTAAATAACTTAAAAACATCTGGAAGAATAAAACGGAGTTAACCATCTTCTTAAAGCTGGCGGTGTGTATTTGAAAATATCCGAACCGATTTCATTAACGGGCTCGGCGGACGGAAGGGCAAAGACCAAACCCCCTTTCCGCCCGCCTCGCCTTGAAACGGAAGCGAAAAGCCTGCCCCGTAGTGA
>CAZCSH010000022.1:0-9943 GCA_964501545.1 uncultured Candidatus Saccharibacteria bacterium | reverse complement strand
AATGGACAAAATAGTGAGGAGATGGCAAAATTAAGAAAGAATTAGGAAATACAATGATAAAGTTGAAACCTTTTCGCCAGACACCAGGGCTTTGCGGTCCAGCTTCCTTAAAGATGGTTATGGATTATTATGGAGTGTCAATTCCTGAAGCAGAGATCGCCAGAGCAGCTGGTGCAACAAGAGAAAAAGGAACCTCAATCAAAGGCTTAATTAAAGCTGCCCACCATTTTGGATTTAAGACATTTTCAAAAGAAAACAGCTCTTTGAACGATTTAAAATATTTTGTCAGAAGAGGAATTCCGGTAATTGTTGATTGGTTTTATGTGGACGAAGGCCATTATTCAGTGGTGGTTGATATAAACAAAAGGAATATTGTCCTAATGGATCCCTCTTTAAGAAAACTCCTTATTTATGTTAGAAGAAGAAAATTATTGACGGAAGATTTTTTAAGAATCTGGTTTGATTTCCCGGGAAAGTTCATAAAGAAACCCCAAGATTTAGTTTTAAGGCTAATGCTGGTGGTAACTCTTTTTAAGATCAGAAAGAAAAAATAATCAAAATTTAGCCCGAAATTTATAAAAATAAATCCCAAAAGTAAAAAGATAGTTTGGCGAGGACAGTTTGGCGAGGACAGTCCTCGCCAAGTCGCCCAGTCCTCGCCAAGTCGCTAAAGGGGCGATTTTTTGGTAAAATAGATTTATGAAAAGAAAAACAAAAGAACAGAGGATAAAGAGGGTTACTTGGATCAAAGTTAGCCATGGAGAAGATTTGTTAAAAGCTCTGACTGATTATTGTTTGGAAAATAATGTCCAGTTAGGTTTTATTTCTATTATTGGGGCCTTGCAAAGGGTGAATTTTAATTATTATCACCAAAAAGAAAAGAAGTATTACAAAAACTCAATAGAGGAGCCTGTTGAAATTGTTTCTTGTGCCGGAAATGTATCAATGAAAGAGGGAAAACCCTTTATTCATGCTCACTTGGCTGTAGCTGATAGAAAAGGGAATGTTTTCGGAGGGCACTTGGAAGAAGGAACCATTGTTTTTGCTGCCGAATGCGTCTTGTTTGAGTTAGAAGGAGATTTAATGGAAAGAAAGTTTGATAAAACAACTGGTCTCTTTCTTTGGGACTTTTCATAATAAAATATAACAAAAAGAAAAGGTCGGGAGATTAATCAACAAGACAATAAAAATGGAAACTACTTATTTTGATAAAACAGGAAAGGAAAACACAGAAGAAACCTTGAAATTAGCAAAGAAAGCTGCTGAAGAAGAGGGGATTGATACTCTTGTTTTAGCTTCAACAACAGGTTATACAGCTGAAAAGGCAATTGGGATTTGCCAGGGTTTAAAGTTAATAGTAGTTGGCATAGGTAGAGATGATTTCCCCAAAGAACTAATTGAGAAGCTAGAAAAACAAGGAGCTAAGGTTTATTTTAGTGACGAAGAGGATTATGATTATCCCCAAGACATGCAGACAGCTTTTAGGAGATTTTCTCAAGGAACCAAAGTTAGCATAGAAAATGCGGTAATTGCCACAAAAGAAAATGCTCTTGAGCCCGGCAAGAAAGTGGTTAGTCTGGCAGGAACGCACTGGGGAGCGGACACAGCTCTTGTTGTTAGAGCAGCTAAAGAGTTTAATGACATTGTGGTTGAAGAGTTGATTTGCAAACCCCGTCAGCCTGAATAAAAGGGAAATAAAAAACTTCTCTATGAAGATAAAAACTTTTATTTTTGCTTTAATTCTGATAATCGTTGGTGTAGGTTTAGCTTATCTTTTCGTTGAGAAACCCAGCTGTATTTTTAGAGAGCCTTCTGTCGTGAGTAATTTTGATGAATGTGTGGCTGCCGGTTACCTAATCTTGGAATCTTACCCCAGGCAGTGCAAAACTCCAGATGGCCAGAGTTTTGTTGAAGATATTGGCAATGAGCTGGAAAAACTTGATTTAATCAAGACAGAGAACCCTCATCCAAATCAAGCTATTGAAAGCCCCCTTTTTATTAGAGGGGAAGCCAGGGGATACTGGTTTTTTGAGGCTAGCTTTCCAGTAAAACTCTATGATGATAATGGCTTTCTTTTGGGGGTGATACCAGCCCAGGCTTTGGGAGATTGGATGACAGAGGATTTCGTCTCATTCCAGGCTACTCTTCTTTTTGCTGCTCCTTCTACTCCAAAGGGCAGATTAGTTTTAGAGAAAGATAATCCTTCGGGACTAGCAGAACAGGCAGATGAATTATCAATCCCAGTTTATTTTAAAGAAATACCAGAAGCTTCAGAGGAGCTTATGACAGTGAAGATATTTTTGAGCGATTCTCGTTTTGTTGGAGAGCCTTATTTTGATTGTTCCCGGACTATAGCTGTTGAAAGACAGGTTCCCAAGAGTTCGGCGGTTGCTACAGCGGCTATCGAAGCTCTTTTACGAGGGGCAACTCAAGAGGAAATTAACCAGGGCTTTGTTTCAAACATAAACTCAGGAGTGAGGATTCAAAAATTAGCTATTCAAGAGGGTTTAGCTACAGTTGATTTTGATGAGCAGCTAGAATATCAGGTTGGGGGTTCTTGCCGGGTGGCTGCTATTCGGGCCCAAATTACTGAAACTCTAAAGCAGTTTCCCAGTGTTGATAGCGTTCTTATTTCAATTAATGATCGGACAGAAGATATTCTTCAACCATAATATGAAAAAGAACATTATCATTTTTATTGTGGTAGCTGTTATCGTAGGTTTTGGCACCTATGCCTGGAGGAATCAGCCAGAGGAGGAGAGTGGATTAGCTAATCCAGCTGCTGTCTATTGCGAGGAACAAGGAGGGACCCTGGTAAACAGAATGTTTTCTGCCGGGGTAAGCGGTTATTGCTTGTTTGATGATGGTTCAGAGTGTAACCAGTGGGAGTTTTATCGAGGAGAATGCCAGAAGGGGAATCTTAAAGTAGAAGTTTTAAAAGAAGGAGTGGGTGAGCCAATAGAGGAAGGAAGAACTGCCGTAGTTCACTATACAGGTTCTTTGGTTGACGGCACTAAGTTTGATTCCAGTATAGAGAGAGGAGAACCTTTCTCTTTCCTTTTGGGAGCGGGCCAGGTCATCACTGGCTGGGAAAAAGGAGTTTTGGGCATGAAAACAGGAGAAAAGAGAATACTAACCATAGCTCCTAATTGGGCTTATGAGGAAAAGGGGATAGAAGGCGTTGTTCCAGGTAATGCTACTTTGGTCTTTACAGTTGAGCTTTTAGAAATAAGATAACTATGCAAGAACTTACTCTTTTTGAATCTGAGAAGCTTTTAATAAAGCTATATTGTTATTTTGAGCTGAGATGATAAAAGAATTTAGCATTTCAACTGAAAAAAGATACCAGTTAGTTAATATCACAGATAAGATTCAAGAAGCAGTTAAGGAGAGCGGAGTAAAAGAAGGTTTAGCTTTCATTTTTTCTCTTCATACCACAGCTGCTATTTTAATTAACGAAGATGAGGAAAATCTAAATCAAGACTGGCTGACAGCCTTGGACCAGCTGACGAAGAATGTTGAGCTTTTACACAACAAATTAGATAATAATGCCGATGCCCACATTAAAGCTGGCTTAATCGGTTCGGGAAAAGCAATAGCTATTAAGAATAATGATTTAGTTTTGGGAAACTATCAAAGTATATTTTTAGCTGAGTTTGATGGACCAAGGACAAGGAAGGTCGCAGTTAAAATTATTTAGTAATTTTGCTAAGATAAAGAAATGGAAAAGATTAACATCTTTGTTAACGAAGAAAAGTTTGAAGCTGAGTTAAATGAGACAGAAACCGCTAAAAAGATTTATCAGGATTTACCAATAAAAGCTCAAGCTAATCTTTGGGGCGAGGAGATATATTTTGAAATACCGGTAGAAGCTGAGAATGAAAAGCCAACAATAAATCTGAAAGTAGGGGATTTAGCTTATTGGCCTTCTGGTAAGGCTTTTTGTATATTTTTTGGCAGAACGCCTGCCAGCGTTAATGACAGCCCAAGGCCAGCCAGTGAGGTAACTATTGTTGGCCAGATTAAAGGAGATTTGGAAAAATTAAAAGAACTAAAAGAAGCCCAAATAAGAATTGAAAAAAGCGCATGAATCAAGAAAAACAAATTCAATTATCACCCAACTCCTTAAACCTCTTTCTGGAATGTCCTTGCTGTTTTTGGCTGGAAAAGAAACTAGGCATCAGAAGACCACCCCCTTATCCCTATGCTTTAAACGCAGCTGTAGATACCCTTTTGAAAGAAGAGTTTGATAGCTATCGGAAAAAAGGAGAACTCCACCCTTTGTTAATAGCTCATAAAATTAAAGCTCGTCTTTTTCCCAATCAAGAACTATTAAATCAGTGGAGGAGTAATCGAGTTGGTATTCGCTATTTTGACGAAGAAGTGGGAGCTACTCTTTTTGGAGCAGTGGATGATGTCTTGGAATTTCCGGATGGCAAGCTAGCAGCTTTAGATTATAAATCCACTGGCAGTGCCGTTGCTAAGGTTTATGACAGGTTCCAGCTCCAAATGGATATTTACACTTATTTATTGGAAAAGAATGGGTTCAAAACTCCAAGAAAAGGGTATTTGGCTTTTTACGTGGTTGACAAAACCAATGGGTTTGAGGACAAGCTACCTTTTCAAAAAGAGCTTCAAGAAATAGAAACTAATCCTGATGATATTCCAGAATTATTTCAGGATGCAGTCGCTCTTTTGAAGCAAGAAGCGCCACCTTCTCACAGCCCTGATTGTCTTCACGGTAAATGGTTAAGCGATGTTGGTAAAGTAGGTTAGTTTTTAACTCTAAATTAAAGAATGTTAAAAGCAAAAGATATTCTTTCTGGATTTTTAGGAGGAGTTGTTGGGGGAGCAGTCGTTGATTTAATTTTTATTAACTTAGCCGGTCCCTCAGCCTTATTCACTCTTTTGGGTATTACCGAAAGAGTTTCTGTTTTCTGGAGCCATCTTCTTTTAGGTGCTATTTCAGGAACATTGTTTGTCTTAATTGTTGGTCTTCTCCCCAAGGTAAATCTTTGGTTAGCAGGTTTTACTTGGGGTTTAGTTTGTCTTGGTATTATTGGAGGAATTCCTTCTTATTTTGCTGGTTTGATTAGTCCCAAAACCACAGCCTTTGGTTTCTTTGTTTGGATTCTTTATGGCTTGATTTTGGTAATAGCTTTAAAGTTTTTTAGAAAATGACCAGAGAAAAAGCTTTAGCAACTTTAAAGGAAAATCTTTCTAATCAAAACCTGATAAAGCATTCTTTGGCAGTGGAAGCTGTCATGCGGGCTTTAGCTCGTCATTTTGGAGAAGATGAAGAAAGGTGGGGGTTAACTGGCATCTTACATGATATTGATTATGAAAAAGTTGGGAATGATCTTTCTCAACATTCTTTAGTCGGAGCTAAGATGTTGGAGGAAATGGGTCTGGAAAAAGATATTTGCCAGGCAGTCAAAGTGCATAATGAAGCTCATGGTGAAAAACCCCAAACCCTAATGGAAAAAGCCCTTTTTGTGATTGATCCCTTAACCGGACTTATTGTGGCTGCAACCCTGGTTTTACCTTCAAAGAAAATAGCTGATTTAACGGTTGAGAATGTATTGAACAGGTTTAAGGAAAAAGCTTTTGCCAGGGGAGCTAATCGAGAAATAATAAAACTTTCAGAAGAATTAATTGGACTAAAACTGGAAGAATTTGTTAAAATAGGTTTAGGGGCGCTTCAGGCAATTTCTGAAGACTTGGGCCTTTAGTTTTTGGCTACTTAAGCCAAACAAAAAAGCCCCTCTTTCAAGGGACTTTTTTATTGACAGAGTTCTTTACAACTGCTTGCCCCGTAACTGTAGCTATAAACTAAGAGTCCTTTTTGATCTTTTATGACAATAGTGTCGGTTTTGAAATCCATAATTTCATTTCCCACCCGGTCAGTGTAAATATGCCACTGATTTAGAGTAAAGTTAGGTTCTTGATAATGGTTTGCATAACAGCCGGCATAGCTGAAAGTAGAAGTCAGATAATACTTGCAGTTATCATCTTCCAGTAAGCCATAATCTGCCATATCCTGGAACTTTGGTGTTTCGCAAGAACCCAAAGTAGAAATAAACTCTCGGCAACAATCATCTAGATAATAAGTTAATCTTTGACTACTTATTGAGGGACAGCTTTGGGAAATAGGAATAGGGAAGTATTTAGAGTTAGTTAAATAACCCATGCACTTATTTGGTCTAAAATTCCAGGTTCTGGGGCCCAAAGGATTATTTTCGCTCGAAATATAGATAATGTCCCCTTGCCTTAAAATGACATCTTTTAGAGTAAAGGATTGGAGCAGGGGATTATAGTCTTCCAAACTTGCTGGAATTTCAAAAGAACCCCAGCTCCCTTTAAATTCCCAACCTGTCATATTAACAGTTTCTCCTTTTTGTAAATAAGTAGAAAGGGTGATTAAAGAAGGGTTGTTGTAAGGATCTGGCCTTTGGAGGCTGGTGATTTTTACTTTATCAAAATAAGAAGAAAGCTTTATGGTAAAGGTTCTTTCAGCAGGCGTTAAATCAACTAAATCACCGATCCTTGCTCTGACCAAGAAGGTGTAAGTTTTCACTCCCCCCGGGAACAGAATTTTCCTTTCTCTTGAATAAGTTTTCTGCCAATTGTTATCTAAACCCAGAACCTTAGTTTCAAAAACAACTTGACCTTCAAGCTCTTTTTTCAAGATTTCTTTAAACTCAAAAATGACTTCATTAGTCTCGTCTATAACTTCTCCTTCTATTGGGCCATATCTTATATAAGTATCAATGGTTTCTTCAACCGGAGAGGGTGTTTTTGTTTCAATTTTAGGAGAAGTGGTTTGGGAAGGATAATAATAAGTTATTTTTTCTTGGGGCTGGCTAATAATTTCTTCATTATTTCCTTTAGGAGAAGACTCTACTTGGAAGGTTTCTAATATTTGAGAAATACTGGCTTGGCCAGGAAGCATTTTAAACTCATTGGTAAGAAAACCACCAACAGTGGATAGAGAAAAAATAAAGATGATTAAGGCTATCAGTAATGGCATATGAACCCATTAAACCATAAAAATAATAAAATGTCAAATGGCTATGAAAATTGACTTTTTCAATTTAATCAGATATTATTTAGAACAGAGCTTTAGATCGGAGGCAAAAGATGGAAGAGATGCGGCGGGCTGTCTTCAGTCCGAGATTCATCATCCTGGTTTTCGCTGGGCTGGCATTAGCCGCCTGCCTCGTTGGACTAGGACTTGCTGTTGCTGTTGACCTGCCCCTAAGGGGTTTCTATCCTCATTGGCCCCTCTGGGCTCAAATCTTACCTGGTACTCCTTTCCCTCTAGCTACAGCCATCATCGCCTTCTGGGCAACCAGGCCTGCCTCAACCACCCCTAAATGAGGTCTTGGCAGGGTCCATTTGGGGCCCTAAAAAGACAGTGCCTCTTGTGAGATTGGACTCGCAGGAGGTTTTCTTTTTTCTGAAAAGATGTATACTCCAATAATAACTTGTTAGTTCCTTTTAAGACCCATAAAGGAAGAGAGGGAGAGATGAAAGTAAGAGAACTGGAAGTCTTTTTAAAAGAGTATCCTTGGCTAAAATACGCTCTAATTGCTCCTGCTATAGGAAAAGAGCCAGATCCCAGGGATTATGGCTCCATTGTTATCAAGAGAGCAAATCCTGGCTGGAGGATGTTCCATCAGGTCCGAACAAAACTCAGCTATTTCTCAACCGGTGGCTGGGAATACACAAGATGGGGCGTTCTCTTTAGCCTAAGCAACTCAGAGCAATTATATTTGCGCCATACTGCTCTGTCGGGTGCTCGCTATAGAGAGGACGAACTTAGTCTTCGCCAGGTTATGGAAAAGGTCAGGATGCTCTGCCAAGAACAGCGGGAAAACCCTACATTCATGGCTGTTATCAAGCGGGTTATCGCCGGCCACAAGTTAGTTGAGGCCCAGCCAGCTGAAATAACAGTTTATTTGCTTCCTCGGGATATCGGCCCCGTTCCTCAAGACGGGGCCTATTTTATTTTCCTTATCTTGGCATTTTCTAATTCCTGCCTTGTAAATTTTAGAGAATAAGATATCTTAGAATAACAACTCAGAATACTGGAGGTGGAAGATGGAAACATGGTGGATGATTATTCTGCTTGTCCTAAGCTACTTAGTTGGCTCTTTACCAACTGGCTACCTTGTCGGGAGGCTCAAGGGAGTTGATATTAGGAAGATAGGCAGCGGAGCTACTGGCGGGACAAATGTTGCGAGAGTCTTTGGCTGGAATTACGGAATTCTGGTAGGGGTGGTTGATGGGTTAAAATGCTTTCTCTTTTCAGCCATTGCTTATTGGGTGTTGGGTTCAGAGTGGCTGGCCCTTACCCTTATCTTGCTGGTCCTGGCAGGCAACATCTTCCCTTGCTTCCTAAGGTTTAAAGGAGGGAAAGGGGTGGCTACCATAGTTGGCGGACTCTTAGCCCTGCCTATTTGGTGGATTTGGCCACCTTTGCTGGCAGGCTGGGTCATCATTCTCTTCTTGGGCAGAAAGATGTCCCTGACCAACTTAATTGCCGTCCTTTTGCTTCCCTTGCTTATCCGGGTCTTTCAAGAATCCTTGGCCATTCTTCTTTTAGGAGCTTTGGCAATACCCATTATTTACTTCTCTCACCGAGAAAACATTGCTAGGCTTCTTCAGGGCAGGGAACCCGATCTTCTTAAAGCTGGGTAGTGGTCTTCGGGCCACTTCTTTTTTTATAAGAATAAGGTTTTTGCTAATATAAAAGAATGAAAAGGTTAAAGAGAGGCTTTTATACAAAAAAGACTCTGAAGGTAGCAAAAGAACTTTTGGGAAAATACATTGTCAGAAAGATCGGGAAAAAGAAACTAGAAGGCAAAATCATTGAGACAGAAGCTTACATTGGCCCCAAAGACAGAGCTTCTCATGCTTTTCAAGGCAGAGTCACTCCCAGAAATAAAGCTGAATATTTAATTGGCGGCCACATTTATATTTATTTGGTTTACGGCATTTACTGGCAAATGAATATTTCAACGGCTAAAGCGGGGGAGCCAGAGTGTGTTTTAATTAGGGCTTTGGATTTGGGAAAGTTAGCTTCTGGTCCAGGAAAGCTTTGCCAATATTTAAAATTAGATAAATCTTTTTACGGGGAAGACTTAACCAAAAGTAAAAGGATTTGGTTGGAAGACCCCGAAGCAAAGCAAGTTTGCTACGGGGCAGGTAGGGGAGAGAAGCCCAAGAAATATAAAATTGTAGCAACAAAAAGAGTAGGGATAGATTATGCCGGCCCTTATTGGGCCAGTAAGAAATGGCGGTTTTTGTTAAAAGAGATATAATAGAAAGATGAGAGGAGTTGTCGTTTTAATCACTTTAGTTTTAATAGGAGGTTTGGTTTTTTACTTCTTTCCAGGTTCGTCAGAATCTCCTCAAGAAAACTTAGAGACAAAAGAAACAAATATGAAACTGACTAGTCCGGCTTTTGAAAATAACCAATCAATTCCTTCAAAATATACGTGTGATGGGGAAGATATCAATCCACCCCTCCAAATATCTGGTGCTCCGGAAGGGACAAAGAGTTTGGTTTTGATTGTTGATGATCCTGATGCTCCTCTGGGAATCTGGGATCATTGGCTAGTTTGGAATATTTCTTCTTCAACCCCTGGGATTGAAGAAAATAGCTTGCCAGAAGGAAGCGTCCAGGGGATGAATAGTTTTGGCAAACAACCTTATGGTGGTCCTTGTCCGCCAAGCGGGACTCACCACTATCATTTTAAGCTTTACGCCTTGAACACTGAGCTTAGTTTAGATCCCTCTTCCAAAAAAGAAGATTTGGAAGAGGCGATGAAGGGGGCAATTTTAGCTCAGGCTGAACTCATTGGCCTTTATCAAAGATAAAGAGCTTTCTCTTGACAAGGATTGTTTGTTGTCTTAAAATAAAAATCAGCAGTATTCT
>CAZCSH010000021.1:0-10730 GCA_964501545.1 uncultured Candidatus Saccharibacteria bacterium | reverse complement strand
CTACCTTTAAGAACCCTGCAGAATTACAGTACAAATTAAGACTCTGGAATATGTACTACAATGATATAAAACACTGCAGTTTAAATGGTCGAAGTCCTAACCAAGCCCTTAGATTATGGGTGCAATATGTCCGTACCTAAAACATTTCACCAAATCGGCGCTTCTTCTTTTCTTTTGCTCCGGACTATTGTAAGATGGGGAAAGGTTATGCAATTCACCCATCTCCACGTTCACAGCCACTATTCCTTATTGGATGGTCTGCCAAAGATTGACGAGCTTTTGGATTACGTCAAAGAATTAGGCATGGATTCGGTCGCCTTAACCGACCACGGAAATATATACGGAGCGGTGGAGTTTTACAAAAAAGCTAAAGCCCGAGGGATAAAACCAATTATCGGCTGTGAGATGTACCAGAGCTTAGAAAGCATGACAGACAAAAGACCTAATATTGATGACAAGAGGTATCACCTGGTTTTGCTGGTTAAAAACGACCAAGGCTATAAAAACCTGGTAAAACTACTAACTAAGGCCCATTTGGAGGGCTTTTATTATAAACCCAGAGTGGATGAAGAACTGTTAGCCAAGCACTCGGAAGGTTTAATTGCTCTTTCTGCCTGTCTGGCAGGGAAAATCCCAAAGCAGATTCTGGCTAAAAACATGGAAGGGGCTGAAAAAACAGCCAAACTTTACCAAGAAATATTTGGTAGAGATAACTTTTATTTAGAACTCCAACACCACCCAGGGGCACCGGAACAAGCCAGAGTGAATGAGAGCTTAATTTTGCTTTCAAAGAAACTAGGCATTCCCTTGGTAGCCACCAATGACATCCACTACTTAAAACCAGAAGATGCCGAAGCCCAAGATATTCTAATGCTCATTAACACCGGAGCTGACCCAAATGATCCAGAGAGGTTAACCTTGAAATCAGACGATTTTTCAATGAGAAGCCCGGAAAAAATGATGGAAGACTTTAAGAATGTTCCTGAAGCGATTGAAAACACTCAAAAGATTGTAGAGGCTTGCAATTTCCAATTTGAATTAGGGCAGGTAAAACTGCCTAAGTTTGTGGTTCCCAATGGCAAGACACCAGATGAATACTTAGAAGACCTTTGTTCGGAAGGCATCAAGAAAAGATTTGGAGAAAAGCCAGAGAAAGAAGTAAAGGACAGACTGAATTATGAGCTCTCTGTTATTAAGCAAACTGGTTTTGCCTCTTACTTTCTAATTGTCCAGGACTTTGTTAACTGGGCAAAAGAAAACAGAATTGTCGTCGGCCCTGGCCGGGGGTCAGTTGGCGGGTCTCTGGTAGCTTATGTTCTCAATATCACCAATGTTGATCCTTTAAAATATAATCTCTTGTTTGAGAGGTTTTTAAATCCTGACCGGATCTCCCTGCCGGATATTGACCTTGATTTTACTGATAGAAGGCGGGATGAGGTAATAAACTATGTGGCTCAAAAATACGGCAGAGACCACGTGGCCCAAATCATCACCTTTGGAACCATGGCAGCCAGAGCTGTGATGCGAGACGTGGGCAGGGCTTTAGGTTACAGCTACAGTTTTTGTGACCAGGTTGCCAAGATAATTCCCTTTGGTTTATCCCTATCAGACACGATGAAGCGCGTCCCTGAATTCCGCTCCCTTTACGAGACAGATGACCAAGCCAGAAAGCTTATTGATTTTGCCAAGAAACTAGAGGGAGTGGCCCGCCATGCTTCCACCCATGCCTGCGGGGTGGTGATATCGGACACGCCTTTAGACAACATTGTTCCTCTCCAACATCCAACCCAGGACGAGAAAGCAATCGTTACTCAGTATGAAATGTATTCGATTGAAGATTTAGGCCTCTTAAAAATGGACTTTCTGGGCTTAAAAAACCTAACCATTATCGAAGACACACTTTCTCGTATTTATGCTATCCATGGAAAGAACATAAACATTGAACAACTTCCCCAAGATGACAAACAAACCTACAAACTCTTACAAAAAGCAGAAACAGTAGGTCTGTTCCAATTGGAATCGCAAGGGATGCAAAGATATTTAAAACAATTAAAACCAACTGAACTAGAAGATATAATAGCTATGGTAGCTCTTTACAGGCCTGGCCCAATACAGTTTATCCCTGACTACATTGCCAGAAAAAACAAGAAAAAAGCGGTAGACTACCTTCACCCAAAATTAAAACCTATCCTGGAAAGCACTTATGGAATTTGTATTTACCAGGAACAAGTCATGAGGATTGCTCGGGACCTGGCTGGCTTTACTTTAGCGGAAGCAGATATCCTAAGAAAGGCTATTGGAAAGAAGATTAAAAAGCTTTTAATGGCTCAAAAAGAAAAGTTTGTTGAAGG
The DNA here is from genome assembly GCA_964501545.1 of uncultured Candidatus Saccharibacteria bacterium. GTDB lineage: Bacteria > Patescibacteriota > Minisyncoccia > Minisyncoccales > RBG-13-42-11 > CAZCSH01. Next base: position 8,379 of record CAZCSH010000021.1, on the reverse strand, counting down.
GATGAAGAAAAATAACATTAGAGAAGAGATAGCCGCTCAAATCTGGCACTGGATTGAGCCTTTTGCCTCATATTCATTCAACAGGAGCCATGCAGCCGCTTATGCCACTATCGCCTATCAGACAGCATATCTTAAAGCTCACTACCCTCCAGAGTTTATGTCTGCCTTACTAACAGCTGAGAGAAACGATATAGACAGAATTTCTGTTTTGATTGGAGAATGTAAAAAAATGGGTCTGGAAGTTCTTCCTCCGGATATTAATGAAAGCTTTACCTTTTTCTCTGTTGTTCCCCAAAAAAACCAAATCCGCTTTGGTCTTTCAGCTATAAAGAATGTCGGTTCTGGTATTGTGGAAACAATTGTTGAAGAAAGAAAGGCTAGGGGCCATTATAGCTCAATCCAGGACTTTATTAGCAGAGTCAGCTCAAAAGACCTTAATAAGAAATCTCTGGAAAGCCTGATCAAAGCTGGAGCCTTTGATAAAATGGCAGAGAGAAACCAGCTTCTCTCTAATTTAGAAAGGCTTTTGGAATCTGCCAGAGAAACTCAGAAAACAAAAACTAATGGCCAAGCAGGTCTGTTTGATGACCTGGGGTATAATAATCAAATCCAGCTAGCCACAGCAAAACCTGCTACCGAAAGAGAGAGATTAAGCTGGGAAAAAGAGCTTTTGGGGCTCTTTGTTAGCAGCCACCCTCTTAATAGATTCAGAAATATTTTAACTGACAAGGCCGTAGCTATCTCCAAGGCAGCCAGAGAAATGCCCAGAAAAACCATTAAAATTGGAGGGATTATTTCTGGAATTAAAAAAATCATAACTCGGAATGGAAAACCAATGCTTTTTGTTAATTTAGAAGATTTTTCCGACAGAATGGAGGTAGTTGTTTTCCCTGGCACTGTTGAAAAGAACCCTGCTATTTTCCAAGAGAATAAAATTGTAGTTGTTTCGGGCAGAATGGACTCCAGAGACGGTGTTCCCAAATTAATTTGTGAAGAGATAGAAGAAATTTTAGAAGAAACATAAAATTTCTTCTCAACGCTTCGCTATTGCTCGCGTGATAGAAGAAATTTTAGAAGAAACATAAAATTTCTTCTCAACGCTTCGCTATTGCTCGCGTTGTCGATGAGTTTCGCTCATCTTCACGCTTCGCTATTGCTCGCGTGATAGAAGAAATTATTCAAAAAGAAGCTTAAGCTCATGCCTGAAATTGTCTTAATCACTGACAGCACAAGTCACCTGTCAAAAGAAGAAAAATCCCGCTACCCGGTTGAAATAGTGCCGATAAATGTTATGTTTGAAGGGAAGGTTTACAAAGACAATGTTGATTTAAGCATGGAGCAGGCTTATCAGTTCTTAGAACAAAACCCTAAAGACTGGGCCACTTCTGCCCCTTCCCCAGGTGATTTTATTGCTGCCTACAAGACAGCGGCAACTAAAGGGGCAAAAGAAATCCTCTGCCTAACCCTGCCACCTGCTATTAGCGCTACCTGGAACAGCGCCAGAAATGCCAAAACTATGGCAAAAAAGGAAATGCCAGGAATCAGGATTGAGGTAGTTGATTCTGGAACAGCTACCATAGGAGGCAGTCTTTTAATCCAAAAATTGGCTGAAGCAATAGAACAAGGAAAAAGGTTTGAGGAACTCTTGCAAATGGCAGAGAGCTTAAGGAAAAAAGTGAGAGTTTACTTAGTTTTGGAAACAATTCGCTATGTCTACCGCTCAGGCCGTGTCCCTGAGATAGCTTCCAAGATTGGCTCTCTTTTACCTTTAAAGCCCATTCTTGGAGTTTTCGGCGGTAAGGTTCATTTTATGGGCGCCACCGCTTCAAAAGAAAAAAGCAAAGAAAAGACGTTGAATCTATTGAAAAAAGAATTAGACCCCGACCTTCCAGAAATTGCCCTTTCCCACATTGACAGTTTTGAAGAGGTATCCCAACTTAAAGAAAAGACTGCTTCCCTTCTTCCCCAAGCTAGAATAACTATCCGAGAGTTCAGTCCTCTGATAGGCTATGCAACAGGAAGAGGAACAATAGGTATTGGTTATTTTAGCAAATAAATCTATGAAAAAAGAAAAACTAGAAACATTGCGCCATTCCCTCTCTCACGTTATGGCTTATGCTGTCCAAGAGCTTTTTGGTCAGGTTCAATTTGGTATAGGCCCGGTTATTAGTAATGGTTTTTATTATGATTTTGATTTGGCTGAACCTAATCTCTCAGCCGCTGATTTGCCAAAGATAGAAAAGAAAATGAAAGAACTCATTAAAAGAAACCTTCCCTTTAAGAAAAAAACAGCCACTAAAGCGGAGGCTAAGAGAATCTTCAAGAATCAACCTTATAAGTTAGAGCTGATAGAGGACTTGCCCGCTAAAAACGTTACTCTTTACGAAACAGGAGGCTTTCTTGATCTGTGCAAAGGACCTCATCTCAAATCGACCAAAGAAATCCCCCTGGATTCTTTTAAGTTAATTCGGGTAGCTGGAGCCTACTGGCGGGGAACAGAAAAGAACCCAATGCTGACCAGAATCTATGGGGTAGCTTTTGCAACTAAAAAAGAGTTGGATAACTATCTGAAAAAAGAGACTGAGGCAGAAAAGAGAGACCACCGCTTCCTGGGACAAAGACTAGACCTCTTTCATTTTGATGAGAAGGTGGGGCCCGGTCTTGTGCTCTGGCATCCCAAAGGAGCAATCTTGAAGAAAATTATCATGGACTATGCTCTAAATCAGTCCCTGGAGGCAGGATATCTATTAGTCGATACCCCTCATATTGCCAAACTCGGCCTCTGGAAAACCTCTGGCCACTTGGACTTTTACAAAGAAAACATGATGCCCTCAATGCACCTCAGAGAGATTGATAAAGAAGAGAAGGATGATTATCAGATAAAACCGATGAATTGTCCTTTCCATATTGCAATCTATAACACAGCTATTAGAAGCTACAAAGAGCTACCCAAGAGATATACTGAGATGGGCACAGTTTACAGGTATGAAAGGTCAGGCACCTTACATGGTTTGGTTAGAGTACGTGGCTTTACCCAGGATGATGCCCATATTATTTGCACTCCAGACCAGCTGGCAGAAGAGCTTTTCTCTACTATAAAACTAAGCCAAAAAATACTTAAAGCTTTTGGGTTCAAAAACTTGCATGTTTATTTATCCACCCAGCCCAAAAAGTATGTGGGCGATGATAAAATCTGGAAAAAGGCGGAAAACTCCTTAAAGTACGCTCTAGGAAAACTAAGGATGAAGTATGAGGTAGATAAAGGCGGAGGCGCTTTTTACGGACCCAAGATTGATATTAAGATTGAGGATGCGATAGAGCGAGAGTGGCAATGTACAACAATCCAGGTTGACTTTAACCTGCCTGAGCGTTTTAACATGACCTTTATTGACCAAAAAGGGAGAAAACAAAGACCTATTATCATCCATAGGGCTCTCTTGGGCGCTCTGGAAAGGTTTATTGGTATTCTTTTGGAATATTATAGCGGTAATCTTCCTTTATGGCTTTCTCCTCTTCAAGTCTGGCTAATACCTGTTGGTACCAAACACAAAAAATACGCCAATCTTGTTGCCAAAGATTTAAGAAAAGAGGGGTTAAGAGTGGAAGTGAAAGATGAGAATGAAACTGTCTCAAAAAAAATAAGAGAAGGAGAAATCCAGAAAATCCCCTATCTCCTAGTGGTTGGCGACAAAGAACTAAAAACAAAATCGGTCAGGGTCAGAGAAAGACAGAAAGGTGATACTGGCCCAGAAAAACTGGACAGATTCCTGAAAAAGGCTAAAAAAATAATTGAAACGAAGAAATAAAATGGCAGAATTATCCCAAGCTACCAAAGACCTCATTCAAAAGTACAAAGCCTGGTATCAATCTCAAGAAAAACCTAGCCAACCTACCATTCAGGTGGATGAAGTGGCATCTGCTGTAGCTGCTTTCTATGAGAAAATAAGAGGAGTGGTTGAATGGCGGGAAGAACATTTAATGCGAAGGGCAGCTATTGAAAGAGTTTTGAAAAGAAGGCTGCTTCTGGAAAAAGAGTCAAAAGAAATTGCCTCTCCTTTGGTTTTAGAATTAATAAGAGGAGGTCATTTCCCAAACAACAGAATCTCAGAGACTAAAATCAGCGAGGTGGAAAGGATAATAGTAAAGTATATTTTCATCCTGGAAAAGAGTCCTGAACCAACAAAAGAAAAGCAAAAAGTCCAGCTCTATGATTGGCTTTTATCGGTAGCCGCCTGTGAGATAGAAGAAACCCTTTCTCCTCCTTTAAAGGAAAGGGCTCTGGTTGAATACATGACCGACTCAATGATAGAGAAAATAAGATTAGAAGAAGGAGTAGTGGTGATAGGAGGAATGACAGAAGAAGAAAAAAACACTCAACTCTATATCGCAGTTCAAAGAGCCCTTTTGAAGTTAGACTCCCCAATCATAACTTACAGCCTTTTTAAGAAGCGCTATGCTCTCTGGCAAAAACTCAGCCCTGACAATCCCCAGCTTCAGGAAGTCAGCCAAAACATCTATTTTATCTGGGAATCTCTTGAAAAAGATTTAGACCATTCCTTATCTGACAGATTCTACAGAATAGCTGAAAGATACGATACCCCTTACTTAATCATGGGAGATATTATTGCCGAAGACCCTCTGGCTATTGAAAAGAAAATAACAGGGCCAGAAGAATTAGAAAGCAGCATTACCGCAGTCTACCAAAAGAGACTGGGAACCTTAAAGGCTAGGATTGGCAGAGCAGCTATCTTTGCCACTCTCTCTATTTTTGTCACCAAGATGCTCCTGGCCTTTGCTATTGAGGTTCCTTTTGACATCTATGTCACCCAGGAATTCAGCAAATCTACCCTAGGACTCAATATCTTAATACCTCCTCTTTTAATGCTCTTTCTCATTCTCACTATCAGACCCCCCAAAAAAGAAAATCTCCAGCAGGTCATTATGGAAACAATAAAAATAGCTTACCTTAGAGAGAGAAAAGAAAGCTACAGTGTCACTCTCCCAAAGAAAAGAGGTTGGTTAATGAATGTTTTTATTAGCATCTTTTACCTTTTTTCCTTTATCGTTACTTTCGGCGCTATCACCTGGGGCCTGAGAGAATTAAACTTTGGCATTCTTTCAATTATTATCTTTTTAATCTTTACTTCCCTCATTGCCTTTGCCGGAACAAAGCTGAGAGAAAGGTCAAGAGAGCTGGAGGTGATAGAAAAGAAAGAGTCGGGTTTGGGGGCTGTTATTGATTTGTTCTCTTTGCCCATGATCCAAGTTGGCAAGTGGCTGTCTGCTCAATGGGTCAGATACAACATCATCAGCATCTTGATTAACTTCCTCATTGACCTGCCTTTTCAAAGTTTTGTTGAGTTCTTGGAGCAGTGGAGGGCTTTCTTGAAAGAGAAAAAAGAAGAAATCCATTAAAGGTCGTTAAATAAAACAAGTTAAAAGTATGAAAGCAAAAATCCTAATACTCTCATTTACTCTTTCTTTTATTCTCTCTGGGGGAATGGTTTTAGCCCAAGAAGATTCCTCAGCCCCGACAGAGGTAATCTTGGATGAAGAGGTTGAAGCTCAAGACTTGGAAGTGGGAGACCCTAATTTTCTGCCTGACAACCCCTTCTATTTCTTAAAAGAATGGGTAAGAAACATCCAGAGCACTCTTACCTTCAACGTAATAGCTAAAGCTAAACTAAAAGAGAAATTTGCGAGTGAAAAGCTGATTGAGTTAAAGAAAATGGTTGAGCAACAAAAAACTAAGGAGAGGGTGGAAAAAGCGATTGCAAAATACCAAGGGGCAGTAGAAGATGTAGAACGAGCAACAGAAAGAATTAAAGAAAGGGCTGAAGAAAATGAGCAGGTTGGAATTTTTTTAGACAAGTTTATCCAGCATCAGGCTCTTCACCAAAGAGTCTTACAAAAACTGGAGGAGCAAGTTCCGGCTGAAGTTTTTGAAAAGATAGCGGAAGCCAGAGAAATACACTTGGAAAAGTTTGGGGAAGTAATGACAAAGCTTGAAACCCGAGAAAATCTCCAAGAAAGGCTGGAAAAAAACCTTCAAGAGTTAAAAGGAAGTAAGTTTAAAAGCTTCAAAAATTTGGAAATCCTAAAGGAGCTTGAGGAAAAGGTTCCAGAAGAAGCCAAAGAGGCAATCAAGAATGCTCAGGAGAACTCTCTCAGAACGCTCCAGGAACAATTAGAAGAAATGACCCAAGAAACCAGAGAAAGGTTTAAAGAATATGCAGAAGAAATTAGCGGTGCAAAAGAAACACACATTGAAATTCTGGAGAAACTGGAAACAGAACTGACACCTGCGATAAAAGAAGGAATTATCCAAAGCAGGGATAGGATTATGGAGATGATTAAAGAAAAGGGACAGGAACAAGAGCAAGAACAAACCGGAGCTTGTATCCAATTGTGGGACCCTGTTTGTGGAACGAACGGGAAAACCTATTCTAATGAGTGTTTTGCTCAAATGGCAGGGGTAAGAGTCCAATACCTGGGCACCTGCCAGAATACTTCCATTAGACAGATGGGAGAGTAATGCAAAACAATATGAAAAGCAGCCTTGAAAAGGCTGTTTTTCTATTCTAAAATGGTTTGGTATGAAGAAATACTTAATAATAACTTACGGCTGTCAGATGAATAAGGCTGACTCAGAAAGAATGGCCACTCTCCTAGAAAAGAAAGGGTATAAGTTAGCTTCAAGAGAGACTGAAGCTGATTTAATCTTGGTTAACATGTGCTCTGTTAGACAACCTGCCGTAGATAGGGTTTATGGTAAAATTAAAAACTTAACCCGGCTAAAGGACAAAAAACCAGGATTAAAAACTGTCCTAACGGGCTGTATTCTTAAATCTGATAAAAAGAAGCTGAAAGAAAAGTTTGATGAAATTTGGCAAAGCAAAGATTTTTTCGAATGTCTCCCCAAGTATCAAAACAAAAACCAAGCCTTCGTTCCTATTTCTAATGGCTGCAATAACCTCTGCACTTATTGTGTTGTGCCCTTTGTCAGGGGTCCTTTGGCCTGCCGGGATCATCGAGAAATTCTGAAGGAGGTAAAAAGAGCGGTTAACCCCATTAGAAATGCGATTTCTAACGGGGCAAGAGAAATTTGGCTCTTGGGCCAGAATGTGAATGATTACCACTCCCCTACCAATTCATCAATCAATTTTCCAAAACTCTTGCAAATGGTCAATAACATTCCGGGTCAATTCTCTATCAGATTTACCTCCCCTCATCCAAAAGATTTTTCAGACGAATTGATTGAAGTTATGGCTAATGCCAAAAAGATTGCCAAGTATTTGAATTTACCGGTTCAATCTGGCGATAACCAAATATTAAAGAAAATGAACCGGCCTTATACGGTCGAACAATATAAAAACCTAATAAAGAAAATCCGTCAAAAAATGCCGAAAATCAACCTCTCAACAGATGTTATTGTCGGCTTCCCGGGAGAAACTAAAAAACAATTTGAAAAGACCGTAAAATTGTTCAAGGAGCTAAAATTCAACATAGCTTACATTGCCAAATACTCTCCCCGGCCAGGCACTGCCGCCTACCAAATGAAAGATAATGTTCCTTTAACGGAAAAAAAGAAAAGAGAAAAAATCTTGCTTAACCTGGTTAAACATAGATGAAAAAACTTATTGTAATTTTAGGACCAACTGCTTCAGGAAAGTCAGAAATTGCTGTCAAGCTTGCCAAAAAAATCAAAGGGGAAGTTATTTCTGCTGACTCAAGACAGGTTTATAAAGGCATGGATATTGGTACAGGGAAGATTACCAAAAGAGAAATGCAAGGTATCCCCCACCATCTTTTGGATGTGGCTTCTCCCAAAAGAAAATTCACTGTCAGCCAATATAGAAAACTGGCTCTGGCTGCCATAAAAGAAATATTCAAAAGAGGTAGACTGCCTATTGTCTGCGGAGGAACTGGTTTCTACATTCAAGCCCTGATAGACGGCATTGTAATTCCTGAAGTAAAACCAGACTGGAAATTAAGAAAAGAATTAGAAAAGAAAACAGCAAAGGACTTGTTTTTAGAACTAAAAAAACTAGACCCTGAAAGAGCCAAAACTATTGATAAAGCAAACAAAAGAAGGCTAATCAGGGCTTTGGAAATTATAATCAAAACAAAAAGGCCAGTTCCTCTTCTTAAAAAACAGCTTCTCCCCTACTCTATTTTATTAATTGGAATTAAGAAAGAGAAGGAAGCACTAAAAAAACTAATTGAAAAAAGACTTTTAAGGAGGTTAAAGAAAGGAATGGTCAGAGAGGTAAAAACACTCAAAAAAACAGGCCTTTCCTGGAAACGGCTTGAAGACTTTGGCTTGGAATACAGATACATTGCCCAATATCTTCAAGGTAAAATAGCTTACAAAGAGAT
>CAZCSH010000020.1:0-10847 GCA_964501545.1 uncultured Candidatus Saccharibacteria bacterium | reverse complement strand
ATACCTAAAAAGCTAGTACCTAAAAAGCTATTATCCTAACGAGGGCCCAAAGAGAACCTAAGCCATAACCAAAATGGCGGGAAAAGAAAGCTAAGACTAAAGCGGGAAAAAGCTTAAGCCCTTCCCGCAAGGCAATTTGAAGAGAAAAAACAATATTTAGCAATAAATAACCGCCAAAAACAAAAATAAAAAGGAGCTTGCCCAAAAAAGAAAAGAGCCCAAAAAGAAAAGCAACCCAACAGGCCAGAACCAATGCCAAAGGCAACAAATGTCTCAGAGAAAAGAACTTGACGCCAAACCTTATAGGGTAAAGCGTCCAAAAACCATCATTAAAGTTGTGTTTGAAAAAACCTTTCAAACTAGCTTGAGGATAGTATCTGGCAACAATCTCTGGCACCAATAAAATCTTGCCTCCGGCTCTTCTCAGCCTTTTGTTAAACTCAATGTCTTGGGAACGAATCATTCTTTCATCAAACAATCCAACCCTATCAAAGACTTCTCTTTTAAAACAGCCCCCAAAAACTGTGTCGCTAAAACGGGGCTTTTTTGAGCCGAGCCGGAAGTAAGAAGCTGCTCCTAAAAGATGAGATAAAACCAGAGCTATAGCGCGGGCCGTAAGGGTCTTTTCAGCAGGCAAGGTCTTAATAATTCCTCCAACATTATCGGCTCCACTTTCTTTTAGATAGTGAACACACTTTGAAATATAGTCTTTATTATAGCCTGCGTGAGCATCCATGCGAATAATAATCTCGCCTCGGGCTTTCTTTATTCCGATATTAAGACCTGAAGGAGTGAATTTATTGGGATTATCCAGTAATTGTATTTTGTATTTTGTATTTTGTATTTTGTATTTTTCTACAATTTCTCTTGTTTTATCTGCAGACATTCCATCTACCACTAAAACCTCAAGGTTTTCTTTCGGAAAATCCTGGGAGATTATGGAATCCAGACACTTGCCGATGAATTTTTCCTCGTTCCGGCAAGGGATAATAACTGAGACAAAAGAACTCATAAAGAGGGGGTTTTGCTATTTTTTACCAGTCTTTCTATTAAAGCCACGGCAAAGATGGCAGAAAAAATAAAGACCAAACCCATGGCTGGAACCATATAGCGCAAAATAGAAAGGGCGATTATCGCTAAGGCCCAGAAATAACTAATGACAGCCAGCATAAAAATAATCTCTTTGATTTTTTCTTTGTATCGCCTGAGGCTATAAATTAATCCAGCTAAACCAGAACTCAAGTAAACTAATTGAACCAGTAATATTCTTCCTTCCCACCACATTTGAGAGGTAGCATACCAGGAACGAAGAATCTTTAATCCGATTAACTTGAAAAAGGCAAGGGGTTCCTCCACCAACTCTGTTCCTAAAAATTGCAAAACCTGGGGTATGGTCAGTAAGCTCTCTCCCTTTGCCCGTTCCATTAAAGCCAAGACGTCGCCTGGCAAAACAACCTGGTCTCCTGCGGCTCCTGTCCTAAGGCCAAAAGTTAAACCGTCGACCATAGCAGCCCCCCCTCCTGTAGCTAAGGGAATCAGCCTGCCGGTTTCAGAAAAGACATAGACCTCCCAAGGCAGAATTATCACCAGAGCACCTATTATTAGAAATGTCACCAGCCCTATTCTTTTGGTTAAAGAGATTCTAAGATTACTTTTATTCCAGGAGGTTAAGAGAAAAATTATAATCGCCAAAACAACAAACAGCCAAGCTGAAGGCCTGACTAAAGCCGCCACTCCAAGAATAAGACCTGTTAAAAAGATTAGCCTGATTTGCTCTTTTTTCAGGGCAGAAAGATAAAGCCAAAGCCCAAGAAAGAATAAAACAATAAATGGCACTTCTGTATTTGGATTTTTAATGAACCAGAGGTTGAAGGGATAAGTCAGCCATAAAAACGAAGCAACCAAAGCAATCTTTTTGTCAAAAAGATGCTTTGCCAACAAATAGAGGAGGCAGGCAGAAACGGCTGTCAAAAGAAGGTTAAAGAAAACAATCAGCTGAAGCTCCCCAATTTGAAGGAATCTAGCCAGAAGGAAGATTAGTGCCAGAAAAAACGGGTAACCGGGAGCATCAATGTTTTTTCCGTCCCCAAGAATGAATCCTTTGCCAGCTAGAATGTTTTCAGCCAGAGGTTTGTAAAATCCTGAATAATCGCTCCCTGGAACACCGTGTTCAACAGGACCCACATTTCCTAAAACAAATAGAAAAACAGTTGAAACAAAAAGAGACAATAAAAAGATAAAAGTCAGCAGCAATTTTTGGTTTTGGTAGATTTTAACAACTAAAACAGGTAGGCTCATAAATTATATTTCGGCAGAATCTCATCTTTAATATTCCCAAACTCAAACTCTTTTAAAATACCAACTAACTTCCTCTTGGTGCCAGAAACCCCGGAATAATGAATGAAACTCTCAAAAAAAGGCAATTCCAATTTGGGAGAACTATTATCCAATTCCCTAGGATGCAGATAAACAATAGCTGGCTGACCCTCCTTGTTCAACCTCTTAATTCCTTTCTTGATAATCCAGCTTGGCAGAAGACGGAAATAAGCGCCGCCGGCAAAAGGAATGTTTTTTCCTGAAAACCTGATTGTTGAGCTAGGAATCTCCAATATCTTTTGCTCACCATCCCCAAAAAGATAAGGAAAACGAGGTGATTCGGCCAAGCCATAAAGAGAGGTCTTTATGGGAAAAACGCTTGAACTATATTTTAACCCTTTTTGGGCCAAAATAGAATATACAAAAGCAGTGTTTTCATTAAGAGACCAAGAGGGAGCCCGGTAGCCCAAGACTTTTTCTCCGGTAATTCTTTCCAAGGTCTCAAGACTTTTTGAAAGATCTTTTTCAAACTCCTGGGGAGAGAGCTTGTAAACCAACTTGTGCTCAAAACCATGGGAAGCGATCTCGTGGCCAGCCCCTTTTATCTCCCTGACCAGATGGGGCTTTTCCTGGGCCACCCTGCCGAGGACAAAAAAAGTTGCTTTGGCGTTAAACTGAGCGCACAAGTCCAAAATCTCCCTTATCTCCTCTGTCAGCCTGCTTTTTTTCAAGTCGTCCTTTGGCAGCTCGACTTTTGGATAGTTTGCATCAAACCATTCTTCTACATCAAAAGTAAGGATGTTTTTCATTTTCTTTCAAATTGAACCAGAATGTTTGGTGATAAAATCTGATGTTTAAAAATATTATACTTTTTTTTGAGAGAAAATCCATTCTGCCCAAATAAATTAAGAAGGATTTTTAGAGTCGTTCCGAAATATTCTATGCCGGGGTTTGATTTCTTAAAAAGCAATTTGTAAATCGGCCAAAATATTGTTTGCCTGTTCTTGAATTCAACGATGACTGTTTTGCGGTTTACCCGGGCAATTTCTCCAATAGCTCTAGGGAAGTCATCTTTATGGATGTGGTGAAGGGTATCCAGGCAAAAGACCAAATCAAACGACCCATCCTGAAAGGGCAACTGAAGCAGGTCAGCCTGGCTGAATTTCAAGCGCCCGGCATTGCCGAATGATTGTCTGGCTAATTTAACCATTTCCTCGGAAAAATCTACCCCTTCTATCTCGGCTCTCGGAAAATAACTTGCCAAGGCCATTGAAAAGTCTCCCCGGCCGCAGCCAGCGTCTAAAATCCTTTTTGGCTGATATCCCCTAACCCATTCCAAGACCTTTTCCTTCAGTCTTTCTTGGATCAGGTAAGGGATTGATTTAGGATTGGTATAGTATCCTTTTTTTCCCAAAACTGTCTTATTGAAAAAATTTTTGGTTTCTTGATAATGGCTGTTCATAAATTACCTTCCAAGGTGTTTCCTTATATATTTTCCCAGCCTAGGGGTTAATCCTAAAGGAATAATCTTTTGCCAGAAAAAAGACAAGGCAGCCCCCATCCCCTTCCTGTCGTCCAATGGCTTTGGAACGACAAAGCCTTCTTTGGCCGGCAAATAATAGTAGCTGTAATCTGAAAAGTCGCACCCCCACTTTTTTTTGTATTTTATCTGGCCCTCATATCTGGCTGGCCCAAAATCAAAATACTTAAATCCTTCTCTTTGAGCTAATTTAATGAATTCCCAGTGCAATAAGTCGTTTGGTCTTTCTGCCCAAAACTTGGGATTAGAAACGGTTTCTGTAATCTGGACTCTCTGACCGCATTTCCAACCCAGCAAACCAGCTATTGGAACCCCTTTTACCTCTGCCCAAATAAACTCAATATTATCTTTTAAAACTTCTCCTGCCCTTAAATAATATTCTAAGGGCTGAGGCGGAGAACCAAACCGTTTCATTGACTTAAAATACAAAGGGTAAAAATTTTCTTTTAATATCTCGCCAGTCAAACCACGATGAATTTTTAAAGGACCGCTTTCTGCTCTTTTAATTGCCTTTTTCACTTGATAATTAAGACTCTTTTGCCAAAGTTGATCAATGGGAGCCAATTTCAAAACTGCATACTGATAGAGATGAAGTTCTTTGAGGTGTTGTTTTATTAATGCCTCTGGCAAGTCTAGATTATTATGAATCTCCAGCGCCTCAAACCCTTTTTCCTTCAAAAAAGACTTTATTTTTTCAAAAAAAACCTCAACTAAATCAGCTTTCTCTTCAGTAGAAAGAGAGAGACTAATTAACAATCCACCATATTCTGAGAAGGGTTGGGAGACCAGCCTTTTTTTACCCAAAAAACCTGAATGACCAAAGGCCGGCAGAAGAGCTGCAATCTTCCCTTCTTTCCTCGCCAGCCAGTAATGAGCTGGGAAATGAAAGGTTTTTTCAACCAGGTCCTTGAACCCGGTTAAATGGACAAATCTTCCTAAAGGATTTTCATTAACAAACTCATCCCACTCCTTTCGGTCTTTTTCTTGATATTCTACTATCTCCATGATTACCTCCCGCTAAATCCTATCAAGGTAATGCCAAAACAAATAACACCAACCCCAAGCCAAGCCAGCCAGGAAACCTCTTCATGAAAGATAAAACGAGAGGCGATTAAAGCCAGAACAAAGCTCAAACTGAGCAGCGGATAAACAAAATGGTAAGAATATCTGCTCAGCATAACTATCCAGATAGCGGTAGCAATTAAATATAAAAAGGCTCCCAAGAGAACGAGGGGTGATTTTATCGCTGTCAGAAAACTGGCCAAATCGTGGATTTGCCCGCCCACCCCCATTTTCCAAAGAACCTGGCCGCTCACCACCAAGATAACGACCGCCAAAACTAAAAGAAAGATTGTAGTCATATATTTAATTTGCTCTGTAGCCATTTTTTTATTTTCTTAATCTCTAAATTAAGCAATCCAATCTCTTGAGATACATTCTTGTTCTTTTCGCTCAATCTGGAAATAACCACTGAAAAGTGCAAGGAAATCAGGTAAAGCCCAATAATCAAAACTAAAAAGAGAGCAGCCGGGGCATAACCTATTCCCATTAATCCAGCTAGCCATTCTAAGAAATCACGCCAGAGAGAAAGTAAGAGAAAAACAAAAGCAATAGCAAACCAGAGCAAGGAATAGCTTTCTTTTAACCTCCGGCTTTTAACCAGCTCAACAAGAACTAGAATTATGATTAGACTACCAATGATTGATAATGCTTGGAAAATAGGCATATTATTTTATAATTGGCGTCCTTAAAATACTAATAAAGATTGCCAAGGCGACTTTGATGGCATAATAAACAGATTTTAAAGCGGTGAGAGAGGAACTTCCTCCCTCCCGAGCCCTCATGAGCACTCCTACTTCCTTTATTCTAAATTTGTTCTTCTTTAAAAAGATTATCTCTTCTGGCTCAGGAAAATCACTGGGGTAATACTTATTTAAAATGTCCAGGGCCTTTTTGTTGTAGCACCTGAAACCAGAGGTGGCGTCAGTAATCTTTTGGCTGATTATTACTGAGGTGAAAAAGCCGATTATCTTCTGGCCAACTCTTCGAGCCAAAAGGGAGGAAGGCTGGTTTTTTTCTAAGAACCTTGAACCAATAACTATATCCGCTTCCCCGGACAAAACCGGTCCCATAACCCGACCGATTCCTGCTGCTGCATGCTGGCCATCACCATCCAGCCTGACCACAATTTCATAGTCATTAATTTCTGCATACTTGAAGCCTGTCTGGACAGCTCCGCCAATGCCTAAATTATGAGGCAGAGTAATAACTGTTGCCTTTTTAGTGTTCTCGGCAACCAGGGCGGTTTGGTCAGAAGAACCGTCATTCACCACCAATATCTCTGCCTTTGGCATTACTTCCCACACATCCCCTATCACTCTTTCTATGTTTTTTTCTTCGTTCAAAGCCGGAATAAGGATAAGGGTTTTCATATTCTTATCCTATCACAGTTTTAACCAATTTTAACCATTCATCCCTAAATTTTTCCAGAGGAAATTGGCTGGCAAACTTCAACCCGTCCTCTCCCATTTTTTTCCTTGCGTCCGAATTGTTTAACAGATATTCAACCCTTGGTTTGAGGTGGCTGAAATCCTGGCACACAATCTGCTTGCCTCCCTCCAAAAGCTCTCTCATGCCTCCGCGGCCCGAACCTATGACTGGAGTCTGCAATAACATGGCTTCGTGGGCTGTCATGCACCAGCCCTCCTTAAAAAGAGACATTGTAACGACAATTGAACAAGCCTTTAACAAGGTTAAATATTCTCTATAGCTGATATTGAGATTACGGGCCGGTATTTTAATCTGCTCCTCTCCGGAGGTAACAAGGAAAACGTCCAGGCTTTTCAACGCTTGATAACTCTCCACCACTCCTTTGGCTTTCTGGCAGTTTCCTAAATAAATAATGGGTTTGCCCTCCAGCTGATATTTTTTCTTAAAATAAGCTACCTCCTCCTCTGAAATATTAAATTGGGCCAAGTCAAAAGCAGGAGAAATTTTATAAACGTTCTGATAGCCTTTTTTTAGAAAATGCGACTTCCAAAAATCAGCTATAGTTAAAATAGCGTCTGATTTTTTTAAGCTTAAATAGAATATTTTTTCAAGCAACCTATGAGAGAGCCTGACAACAAAAGGAAAAACAGATGCGTCAATATGATAAACAACGGAAAGATTATTTCCTTTTGTCCTTGCTAAAAACTGCAGGGCAATAGCGTAAATATCATCGCGCACCCATAAATCTCTCTTTCCTTTTATGCGCCAAAGGCCGCAAAACCACTCTAAGGGTTTTAAATACTTCCAGCCTATTTTCCCGGAAAATACGTTGTTCACTTCCACCTCGTAGTCTTCAGCAAGCGCTTTCCTTACTTTCTCTCCGTAAATTGCTCCTCCGTAATTCTTAGAGGTAAGTTTTATCCAGCTGATTTTTTGCATAATTTAAACTATTTCTCGCCAATAGTTCAGTAAATCCTCCATAGTTTTTTCAAAAGGAATCTCCGGCTGCCAGCCGGTAGCCTCTTTAAACTTAGAATAATCACCCTCTAAAATAGGAACGTCTGAAGGACGCATTCTTTCAGAGTCTTGCTTCACCTCAATATTCTTGACCTTGCTCAAATTAAGCAAGATATCCAGCACCGATTGAATTGTTCTGGCTTTGCCGGAACAAACGTTGTAGGGCTCTCCATACTGACATTTTTCTGAAGCTAACCAATAGGCTCTGACCATGTCCCTGACATCATTAAAATCCCTTTGAGCCTCTAAGTTGCCAACATAAATTACTGGCTCCCTTTTCCCTTTTTCAATTTCAGCCACTTGCTTGGCAAAATTGGAGGTGACAAAATCCTGTCCCCGACCCGGCCCCTCGGTGTTAAAAAAACGGGTCAAAACAACTTTCAAACCATAGCTTTTATAATATTGGTAGCCCAGCTTTTCTTGCCCGATTTTGGAAACGGCATAAGGAGAGAGCGGCCTTAAAGGATTGGTCTCTTTAACCGGCACCTCGTTCTCTGATACTTGCCCGTATTCTTCTGAACTGCAAGCCAAAACTATCACCGGGTCAAGTTTCATTTCCCTGGCAACCTCAAAAATATTCAGCTGGGCGATAATATTGTTGCAAAGAGTGTCTTCAGGAGATTTCCAAGAGGTGGGCACAAAACTCTGGGCAGCCAGATGAAATATCTTATCCGGCCTGGCCTTTTCCATAACCCTGGCCGCAGCCACCCGGTTGGTCAAGTCACACTCCAATAGTTCAATCTTATCTTTTATCTTTTCAATTCTTTGAAGCTCATCCCCCAAATGGTGGGAAAGCACGGTCCCGAACACCTGGACATTTGGCTGCTTTAGGCAGTATTCTGCCAAGTGAGAACCGACAAATCCGGTAATCCCGGTAATTAATATTCTCATATATTTTATTATTGAGTTTATTTGCTCGTCACCAAATATTTAAATCTTCTTATTGCGCCTTTAGGATTTTTAAAAATAGTGATAATCTTCTTTTTAAAGTATTCTCTATTTGTTGTTATGTGGCTCAGTTTTCTTTTCATCTCCATCATATCCATTTGATTTTTAATCTTCATCCCATAATATTCTAAATCTTCTTTGCTCAACTCATCCGTGCGCAGAACACATACGCCGAACCCATAATGGTCATAATTATTATCCAGCAAGTGTCCCTTTTCGATTAGAATTCTCTCCAGCTCTGTGGCAGGGAGCGGCGTGGCGAAAGAACATCCGGTTACATAAGGGTTGAGCTCTTTCCATAAATTGATTGTGCCCTTGATAGTTTCTTTGGTCTCGCCCGGCAAACCAATCATAAAGGAAGCGATGGTTTTTAACCCGACGCTATGCGTTAATTCAAAAGCCCTTTTTATTTCTCTAATGGTCAGGGCTTTTTTCATACTATTTAACATTTCTTGATTGCCGCTCTCCACCCCATAAAAAATATACCGGAATCCAGCTCTTTTAGCCAGCTCTAATAATTCTTTATCAACTAACTGTTCATTCGCCCTAAATGGAGTTTTGTAAATGATATCCTCATTCAAACCATTATCAATTATGAGATTGAAGATCCGCTCTGCCCATTTTCTATTTAAGTTAAATGTGTCATCCTGAAAAAAAATTTCCCTTACGCCGTATTTATCGTGTAGCCATTTTATCTCTTCAATTATCAATTCAGGTTTCCTAAACCGCGTTCTCTGCCCCCAGACTGATTTATTACAAAAGGTACAGTGGAAAGGACAACCTCGGGAGGCCATAATATACATTGTCGGGAGAGCGCCTACGGGTTCTGCACCCCTAAACTTATTTTGAGTAAAACCGACTAAATCCAAATCCGGCAGAGGAATATAATCTAAATTCATAACTGGCGGCCGGGCTTCGGTTACTTTTATCTCCCCAGATGGGCCTTTGTAGGCCAATCCTTTAATCCTAGACAAATCTTTCCCCTCTAATATTTCTAAAAAAGCATGTTCTCCTTCTCCTAAAATAGCTATATCAATATAAGGAAAATCTTGGAAAATCTTGCTTCCCAACCCTGATGGATGGGGCCCGCCGCAAACAACTAAAACATTTTTATCTGTTTCTTTAATAGTTTTGCTTATTTCTTTAGTGTTTTTTGTCTGAAATGTATTTAGGGTTATTCCGACCAAATCGGGTTTGCGAGTTAATATAATTTTTTTAAGATCCCTAAGTTCTACCCTATCAGCCCTCATGTGGATAATCTCAACATTATGGCCTAAATTATGAGCCATTGTTCCCAATAAAAGCAGGGCTCCTGAGGGATAAGATTCAGGTTCACCACTCAAATTTTCTTTCGGATTAATCAATAATATATTTTTTCTGTTCATATTTTGATGGTTTGCGGACTCTCTTTAGCTACTCTAAAACTTTTTCTCACTAAAACTTCTATTAATTCGTAAGCTCCGAAAAACAGAGTTACATAGAACAAACCTCCCAATAAAGTGTTTCTGAAAAATGGCAGGGCCATGAAATAGCATTGGATTAGCCCGGAGAGAGTTTTGGCATACCAGGGAGTAAGTGCCCAGACAGCGAAATTGGTAATCAGAAAAAATAATACTGCCCCCAAAATTGCGCTTCCCCCGATCGTATACCATTTCTTGTGTTTCTTTAGCCAGAACCCTAAAACAACGCAGATTAAAAAACTTCCGTACACTGCAGCCATCAAGGAGAACTGGTAATAACCGATAAAAATATCAGAAATTATCATAGCTATCATTGGCAAGACAAAGGCTATTCTTTTGGAAAGATAAACTCCAGCGAATAAGGCGATGGCAATAATCGGAACAAAATTGGGCGGATGGGGAAGAAGGCGCAAACTAACCCCAATTAAGACCAAAAGAACGGCTATGGCAACTTCTATAATTTGTATTTTTTTCGTAATTTGCATGGTCTATGAACTATTCGGTTCATCTTCACCCTTCGCTTCGCTCGGGTAGTTAAAACGGCGATGTTTCAAATTTAAATTCAACCTTGTCTCCCGAGCTCAATAATTGTTTATCAGCGGATAGGAGGGGCATTTCGCCGTTAACATAATACAGCCAGTATTTTCCGTCTTCTCCGTTTTCTTTATCGCCGATTGCTTCAATAAAAACTCCCATATCATAGGTTTGAACTTTTAAGACCAAGCCAATTCCCTGGGTTTTCTCCTGTAATAAATCAAAGGCGGTCATTCCTTCTCTGGCTACATCCCGAAAAGTTTCCGGGCTTCCCTCGCCCTCATCAATAATTAAAACTACTTCTCTTTCAATGTTTTCTTGAGGGGTCTCGATCTCTTTTTGGGGAATAAATTGGCTAATCTTATCAGAATATATTAGCCAACCTGTGACAATAATGATTAGCCCCATTCCGATTAGGCTGAAGATGTTTATTTTTTTCATAGTTTGAAGGTTAATTATTATTTTCTCTGGAGGTAATTTTGAATATAGTATAGCATTTACTTTCTAAGAAATAAATAGTATATTTGAAATATGATAAAGGT
>CAZCSH010000019.1:0-12260 GCA_964501545.1 uncultured Candidatus Saccharibacteria bacterium | reverse complement strand
CGAAATGAAATAAATATTTCATTGAGCAAACACGGGTGGAGTCAAAGAGGCAAGCCTCTTTTTCACCCTTCACTGCGTTCGGGTAAATGAAGCTGAAGCTTCCTCTTTTTCGTCTATATCCATTAAACCAAAAAACTAACAATTAGTAAAGCAACAATATTCAAGACTTTAATCATTGGGTTGAGAGCGGGACCAGCAGTATCTTTACTGGGATCCCCGACCGTGTCGCCGGTAACAGCTGCCTGGTGAGCAAAAGAACCTTTGCCTCCTAAGTTCCCTTCTTCAATATATTTTTTGGCATTATCCCAAGCTGCGCCTCCAGAAGTCATTTGAATAGCTAAGAAGATGCCCACAATTATTGAGCCAATTAATAATCCTCCCAGGCCTTTGGGCCCCAAGAGAACACCAATGATGATCGGGAAAACAACCGGTAACAAAGCAGGAATTATCATTTCTTTCAGAGCAGCTTTGGTCACAATATCAACACAGCTCGAGTAATCTGCCTTAGCTGTTCCTTCCATTAACCCTTTTATTTCTCTAAATTGTCTTCTAACCTCTTCTACTACTTTAGCCGCAGCTTTTCCTACAGACTCCATGGAAAGAGCAGCAAAATAGTAAGCTACCAGACCCCCTGCCAATAAGCCCACTAAAACCTTTGGGTCTTCTAAACAAAACTTAACCTGCTGCCCTAAATCCAAGAGTTTCTGGGTATAAGCAGAAAAAAGTACAAGAGCAGCTAAACCTGCTGAAGCTATAGCATAGCCTTTGGTCACAGCTTTTGTAGTATTGCCAACTGAATCCAGAGAATCAGCCACCTTTCTGTTCTCTTCTGACAAACCTGCCATCTCAGAAATACCGGCTGCATTATCAGTAATAGGACCGTAAGAATCCAAAGCCACAATCAAGCCTGCTAAAGAAAGCATAGAAACTGCAGCTATTGCCAGACCATACATGTTTCCCAGCCAGAAACTGATTAAAATAGCAAAGGAAATTAAAACCACGGGCAGCAAGGTAGCTTTCATCCCTACTGAAAGGCCAGCTATAATATTGGTTCCATGTCCTGATTGAGAGGCTTTGGCAATAGACTGGACAGGAGAATATTTCTTTGAGGTAAAGAACTCAGTAATTAAGAACATGCCACCTGCCACCAAAAGCCCAATTAAAGCAGGCAGGTAGAGATTGAAGAAAGAAACCTTAAACCCTGAACTAAACTGAAGGATAACCGGGATAAATCCTAAAGCTGCCAAAACCGCAGCTCCAATTAATCCTTGATAAAGAGCAGCAATGACGGATTGGTTCTTGGGCAACCTGACCAGAAAAGTGGCAATAATGCAGGCCAAAAGGGCAACTGAGCCCAGAATTAAAGGCAAAAGTATGGATTCACCCAAATTGGGAAAAAGCAGTCCTCCCAAAACAATAGCTGCTACCATAGTTACCACATAAGTTTCAAAAAGGTCGGCTGCCATGCCAGCGCAATCTCCAACATTGTCTCCCACCAGGTCAGCAATAACTGCTGGGTTTCTTGGGTCGTCTTCAGGAATACCTTGCTCCACTTTACCTACCAGGTCAGCTCCAACATCAGCAGCTTTGGTATAAATGCCGCCACCCAGTCTGGCAAAAACAGAAATAAGACTCCCCCCGAAGCCCAAAGCCACTAAAGCAGTTAAGTCTCTGGTTAAAAAGTAAAGTCCAGAAACAGAAAGCAATCCCAAGCCCACCACTAAAAATCCAGTAACTGCTCCTCCTTTAAAAGAGAGGTTAAGAGCCTCTTTTAACCCTTTCTTAGTCGATTCTGCCACCTTAACATTAGCCTGGGTTGAGACCATCATCCCGACAAAACCAGAAAGGCCGGAAGCCAGAGCCCCGATTAAAAAACCAAGAGCAGTTTTAAAATTGAAAGCTATTAAAAGAATAAAAAACAAAAAAACAGCAACAATGGCTACTGTCTTATTCTGGCGCCTTAGATAGGATATGGCTCCTTGCCGAATAGCCTGGGAAATTTCTACCATTTTCCCTGAGCCAGAGGGAGCTTTTTTCACTTCTTGAATCAAGAAGTAAGCAAAAACCAGAGAAAAGATGGAAACAACTATGGGAATTAACAACATGGTTCTTATTTTGTTTTCTTCTCTTTTTCTTTCTCGACTTTCTCTGCTTTCTTTTTTTCTTTTTTGGGTTTTTCCTCTAACTCTTCTGTCGGAGCTCCTTCT
Source organism: uncultured Candidatus Saccharibacteria bacterium (assembly GCA_964501545.1). GTDB lineage: Bacteria > Patescibacteriota > Minisyncoccia > Minisyncoccales > RBG-13-42-11 > CAZCSH01. Next base: position 10,053 of record CAZCSH010000019.1, on the reverse strand, counting down.
GCTTTGACGTCTATCTTCCAACCGGTTAGTTTGGCTGCCAGCCTCACATTCTGCCCCTCTTTGCCAATGGCTAAAGACAGCTGATCTTCTGGGACTATGGCAAAGGCTTTGTTCTTTGGCATAATCTTCACCTCCAAGACTTTAGCTGGAGAGAGAGCGTTGGCTATATACTTTTCTGGATCGTCTGAATACTCAATAATATCTATCTTTTCCCCTCCTAGTTCATTGATAACTGCCATAACCCTCGTTCCTTTCTGCCCAACCGCACTGCCTATTGCATCCATGCCTTCTTCTTGGCTCCAGACCGCAACCTTGGAACGAGAGCCTGCTTCCCTGGCAATAGATTTAATCTGGACTTGGTCGGCCGCTATTTCTGGCACTTCCAGTTCAAAGAGTTTGGAAACCAGTTTAGGATAAGCTCTGGACAAAAAGATGGAGGGCCCTCTTGGAGTTTCTTCTACTTTTAAGATAAAAACTCTAAGCCTTTGGCCTGGACGATAAAACTCTCCTGGCACCTGCTCTTCTTTGGGCAGAATACCCAGGGTCTTACCAATGTCCAAGAAAATATTCCTCCCCTCAATCCTCTGGACAATGCCTGAAATAATTTCTCCTTCTTTTGACTTATACTCCTCCATAATGCTTTCTTTTTCAGCTTCTCTTATTTGCTGCATAATAACTTGTTTGGCAGTTTGAGCGGCAATTCGGCCGTAATCCTGTTTAGCTGTCAGAGCTATTTCCAGCTCTTCTCCCGCTTTTATCTTTGGTTTTATTTTTTTAGCTTCAGCTTCCAGAATGTGTCTTTCTGGGTTAAAGCGTATCTTCTGGTCATCTCCAGACTCCTCTGTCAAAGAAGGCTCCGCCTTCTTTTCCACCTTCGCTTTCATTTCTGAAAGCTCGGTTTCAGAATAAATCATGTCTTCCATCACAACTTGTTTTACTTGCCAGAACTTAACCTTTCCTGATTCTGGATCAAGCTTTGCTTTAATAACCTGGCCCTTCTTGCCATAATCTTTTTTGTAGGCGGCAGCTATTGCCATTTCAATCGTTTCCAAAACCTTCTCAGGCTTTATCCCCTTTTCCTCTGAGATTTGGGCTAGGGCAGATGCAAAAGATTTGATATCCATATTTTTATTAAAGAAGTCCGCAACTTGGCGGACTAAGCTCAGTTTAGCAAATCCAAATCAGCTGTCAACCCCGTTAGAAATTTTACGCGCATAATTATTAGTGAAAGAATTAGTTTCATGAATTTTTATACGGGGTCAATAGGGCGAAGAGGATAAATCCTCTTCTTCTCTCTTCGTTATCACTCGAGAGGATGAAAAGCAACAACTAAAGCTCCCGGTCCTGTATGAGTGCCAATAACAGGCGAAACAGAAGCTGAAAAAGCAATCTCCAAATCAGGAATCTTTTCTAACTCTTGATTTAACCTTTCTAATCCTTTTGGGTTGTCAGCATGAGCTAAGGCAACTCTTAATTTATCTTTCCCTTTTTGCAGCTCAACTTCTTTGGTTAAGATTTTGGCAGTATCTCTGCCAAGCCTGACTCCCAAGAACCTAATCCTGCCATTCCTCAACTCAATCAATAGCCTTAGACCTAGTTTTTGGACAAAGGAAATGGGGCCAAGTAATATTCCTGGTAACTTAAACCGGCCGCCTCGAACCACGTATCTTAGATCATCCAAACAGCCAATTAAGACCACTTTTGGACAAAACTCTTCCAGCTCCTTTATAACCTTTTCTTTAGTCTTGCCTTGGGATATCAGCTCTTGAGCGCGAAGAGCAATTAAACCCTCAGCTACTTCTGCGGTAAAACTATCAAAAACATAAAACTTAAGCTTCTTGGGTTTCTTATAAGTAGAGCGGGCTATTCTGGCAGAACTGTAAGCCCCAGAAAGTTTGGAACAGATGGTAATGACCAAAACCTCTTTAAACTTCTCAAAGGCTTTTTCATAGGCTCTTAAAAACTCCTGGAAGGAAGGAGCGGAAGTCGTCGGCAAGGGGCGTTTTAGCCTGAGAGCTTCTCTCATCTTAGAATAAATGTCCTCCTCTCTATCAATTACCTCTCCATCAGGAAAGCGGGTGGTGTATTTCACTTCTTCCATCTCATATTTTTGCACAAACTCTCTTGGTAGTTCAGCTATCTCATCCACTACCAAACCCAGAGGTTTCTTTTCTGTCTCTTTTAATTGCTTTGCCATATCTTCTGTTCTCTCTTCAAACTCTGGCAAATCTTTGAACTTTTCTATCACGGCTTTCGGTCTATCTGTATGAATGTGAAGTTTTATCTTCTCATCTGCCTCAATAACATCTAAACTGTCTCCTAAAGAAGAGAGTTCTTCTTTCACTCTCTCAACGGTTATCTCTCCTTTTTTCTGAAAACTCAAAACCACCTCATAAGGATACTTTAAGGGTTCGGCTGCTAGAATCTCGGGAGTGGGGATTGTGGTTTTGGTTTCTCTTTCTGGTTCTGGGATTTGGCCTTTTAAGTTCTCTAGCCAAGCTTCCAAAATTTTAACAAAACCCAAAGCTCCGGCATCGACCACATTGTTTCTCTTTAAAACCTCAAGTTTATTCTTAGTTTCTTTTAAAGCAGTTTCGCTTTCTTTCAAAGCTTCTTCTAAAATCCTTATTATATTCTTTTCTTTTTTTTCTTTTACTACCTCAAACGATCTTTCGCCAGCAGCTCGGGTAACATCTAAAATAGTCCCTTCAACAGGTTCAGCAATAGAGTCTCTGGCTGCTTTTATTCCCTTTTGGAGGGCGAAAGAAAAGTGAAAGGCATCCACTGTTTCTAAGTGTTTTATTCTATCTAAAACTTCAACCAGGTAGCCGGTATAGATTATGCCAGCATTCCCTCTGGCATTTACCATCACAGCTGTCTTCATATCTTGGGCTAGCCCCCTAAAGTCAGAATATTCTCTTTTGGAAACCACTCCTTCTATGCCTAATAAGGTAGCTGCTAAATTGTAGCCCGTATCTTTGTCAGCCACTGGAAAGACATTGATTTTGTTAATTTCTTCCTGGTGGAAAACAATCTTTTTGGCAGCAGCTATCATCATCTTTTTAAAATCATCTGGTTTGAGTTCTGTCACTACCCTTTCCGGCTCTCGGGAAACCAGCTTCTCAAGAGGCTTTTTAGCAAGTTCCATTCCTTGTTTGGCTACCTTCCAACCCGCTTTTGGGGGAGCCATTAGGGTGCTGGTAATTGGCTTTATGATTTTACTGGTTTTTTGAAATCTCCACTTAAAATGGGGTTTCTCATCATCAAAGAGCAAGCGGTTTCTGATTAGAATGAGTTTGAACTGAATCTTTTTGATTTCCTCAATCGGGCTGAGTCTTTTTAGGAAAATAGGGAGCAAAGACAAGGATACAAAGAAACCTACTGTTTCAAATTGATTGAAATACCAAGCCAAAGAAATAGCAACTAACAAAAAGAAAATGGTGCCAATGGCTGCATCCCAAACAGCCGCTAAAACAACAAGGGGAATGACAGAAAAACCAAGGAGTTTGGGGGATAAAGCTAAAAAAGCACCGATAAAGGTGCCAATTCCTCTTCCTCCAGCTAGTTTTAAAAAGACTGACCAATTGTGCCCGGTAACTGCAGCCACCCCAGACAAAGCCTGAATTTCAGAAGAAAAGCCCAGTTTCTGGGCTAAATCTACTGCCAAATAACCTTTGGCTACATCTAAGAGACCTGTAGCTACCCCCTGCCATTTACCAACATTTTTAAAAACATTGGAGCCTGATGTTTTTCGCCAGCCAACCTTGAGAATGTCCTTGCCCGCAAGACGAGAGAAAATATAGCCCGAAGGAAAAGAACCCAATAGATAGCTAACAATTATCCAGAGAAATCCTGACATTAAATTATAATACCATTTTTTTGTGGTGTTTACTGGAAAAAGTTAGAACCCATTACGAGCAAAATCCGGATTCTGACTGACTGTCCGTCGCGGGCGACGGGCAGAAATTCGCAGCCTTACTTTGCAGAACAGCAACCGGGGAAAATTTTATACACACCTTACTCTAATTAAACTTCTTTTAGATTACATTTCTCTATCATTTTCTCCCACGGCCAAGCGATCCCCATATCATATTTATCACCCCTAAACATCTCGTGAGTCGTTATGCCTTTGAAGTATCCAATTTCGGGCAACTGAAAGGAGATTTTATTTTGGGGAACTTGCCGAGGAATATTAAATTTATCACAAAGGTGATTAACAAGACGACAGACGGCTTCGACTTGTTCATCGGGAAATTTAACGGAACCATCAGCATCTTTATTTCTGCCCTGCACAATATCGTTAGCAGACTGTATATTTCCGTAATAATCTTTCCATATTCCATCATTTAAACGTACTGGTCCGATATTGACAATCTCAATCGCTATGGAGCGTTTATCATTCGCCCAATTTCTACTATGCTCGACGCTTTCAATAGCTAAATGATATGCCCAATATTTCTCATTAAAAAGTTGAATGAAATATTTTGGTCCTTTTTTATCGACAATGAATGGAATAGCCATGCGATAACCAAGCTTCTGAGGAGCTGTTAAGAATTTATCGTATGCGTGCTCCCATTTATGGCCAGCGGTAAAATGTAAAACAATTAATTCTTTTTGAAATTCTTGCTTGAAATAATTTTCGGGCGTTAATTCTTTCCAAAGAATCTTATTACTGACATTTTTGGTCATAGGCATGATATCGATTACTTCGTTTGGAGCATCTACTATCTTAATTTGAGAAGGCATCTTCTGCTCTGTTGGATGTATGTTTGAATCTTCTTTTGAGGGCAACTTTAAAGATAGCTCCTTTGATTGAAATATTGAAGATAGATTTTTCAAAAATTTTATAAAATATATCAGGAATCTATTCATAATTTTATTTCTCAATAAATTCTTTAATTTTTACCTATCTATTAAAGAGGGAAAATTAGAGGAATGTACGTGTGAGGGACTAATCGACTGTTTCAAACTTAATTCCATGGTCATTCAAAAATTCAAAAATTAATTCTGGGTGCACGCCCCAACCAACATTTTAAAATTGATTTTCTTCTACCATTTTACCGTCTTTTTCAATGCTAGGACTAAAGCCTAGGGGAAAATGTTGGGTTCTGCTTTGAATACTCCAAACTATCCCTTCTTTATCAAAAATCGGCCCACCACTTTGTCCTTTTAATCCAGGAGAAGAAGTTTCTAAAAATCTAATCTTAAATTTTGATTGATTTGTTTTACTTTTTAGCTCTATATTTCTAGTGTAAATTCCTTCGATCGGAAAGAATGGTAAGGGCAAAGTATTTTCTGCCAGAACAAAACCTTTGCTCTCATCGAAAGTAGCTTTAATCTCATAAAAAGGATAACCCAGCTTACATAAAGAAGTACCAACAGCAAGGTTTTTTGGGTTCTTAAACTTAGGATATACCATTGCTGGATTAGGTTGAAAATTCTTTATTTGCCCTATCGCAATGTCTCCCTCATAAAAGAGTTTAAATTCTTCTATTTGAATTCCATTGATACCCCACCAAAATGAATGATTAGTAATCCATTTTTTATTTGGATTTAGTTTACCGGTTTTTTCTCTTTTTTGATTTTCATTTAAATTATCATCATTTTCTATCTTTTCTACTTCTTTTCTGTATCTGTCGAGTTGTTCTTGGTGTTTTTGAAAAGCAAAATGACTGTTTAAAATATGGGCTACGGTCAAAATCCACCCTTCATTATTTAATAGAACAAAAGCACCGCATCCGCACTTTACTTCTCCATCTAAAGTATGGGTAGAGATAATAACCGGGTGTGTAAATTTTGTGGCTTTTTTATAGGCATTAGCAAACATAGCTGTGGATAAGTCCCTTGTGGACTTTCTATTTTCTTTCTATAATTAATTATAGAGCAACCGAAACCACTGTCAACCCTATGTTCACCAAGAAACAAAAAAAAGTCCTGGATTTTATTGAAGATTACCAAAGAAAGAAAAAATACTCCCCTTCCCTGGAAGAAATAAGGAAGCAATTTAAATTTGCTTCTGTTTCTACTGCTCATTTCCATGTTAGTAGACTTGAATCTCTTGGATATTTGAAAAGAAGACATAATAAACCTCGTTCAATTGAGATAGTTAAAAAAGAGACGATGGTAAATATCCCCCTTCTGGGTCTTATTGCGGCCGGACAACCGATTGAAGCAATAGAAAACCGCGAGGAAACAATTGCCGTACCGCAGAATAAGCTTTCCGGCCCAGGTGAATTTTATGCTCTCCGGGTAGTCGGTAATAGTATGGTTGATGAAAATATTAATGACGGAGATATTATTTTAGTAAAACAGCAAAGTGTCGCTGAAAACGGTCAAAAGGTCGTTGCGCTAATAGATAACTATGAGGCAACGCTTAAAAAATTCTATAAAGAGAGAGGCTATTATAGATTACAACCAGCAAATAAAACCATTGAACCGATAATCATTAAAAAGGATAGGGAATTTGCTATTCAGGGCATTGTAATAGATGTAATTAAGAACGAGGGAGAATTACAGGCAGAAGAAATTTTTATCCCAAAAGAAATCAAACGAAGTAAAACATTACCGCTTAATAAGATAATTTTAGGGGACGCTTTAAAGGAACTAAGGAAATTACCAAATGAAAGTTGCGATATAGTCATCGCTGATCCTCCCTACAATATCGGCAAAGATTTCGGAAATAATCTCGATAAAAGAGAGCTTGGAGAATATATTAGGTGGTGTAAAAGTTGGATTAATGAATGTATAAGAGTAATGAAGCCCACCGCGACGATATTTATTTACGGATTTAGCGAGATTTTGGCTTATCTTTCAGTTGAAATTCCGATAAATAAAAGGTGGCTCATTTGGCACTACACCAATAAAAATGTTGCTTCATTGAATTTTTGGCAAAGAAGCCACGAAGCAATCATTTGCGCTTGGAAGAATAGACGGCTTTTCAATAGAGATGAAGTCAGAGAACCATATACAGAAGGATTTTTAAATGGCGCTGCCGGCAAAGTGAGAAATGGGACATTGGGAAGGTTTAGTAGAGAAGGGGTAAAAACAATATACAAAGCTCACGAAGCTGGAGCGCTACCAAGAGATGTAATAAAAATTCCCGCTCTTGCTGGCGGGGCCGGAATGATTGAAAGATGGTTTTTGTGTAAAACTTGTAATGATGTTTTTGAACCTCAACAGCTTAAAAAACATCTGAAACATAACGTGGTAAAACACCCTACCCAAAAACCGCTTGAACTGAGCAGAAAATTAATCAAATCCGCTATGCCAAAAAAAGACGGCGTTGTGTTGGTGCCGTTCGTTGGTACGGGTTCAGAGTGTGCCGCGGCAAAAGAACTAGGACAATCTTATATTGGTTTTGAAATCAATCCTGATTATATCAGGATTGCCGAAAGATTCTTAAAAGATACGAGGTTTATCCAAAAATTACTTTAAAGATTCGTCTATCTCTTTTTTCTTTCTTGCGAAAGCAAGGGGAGTAAATACGACAAAACCATTTGGGAGCCTCTTTAATTCTTTGTTCTGAATGAATCTAAGATAGGGCAATTTATATTCCCCGTCTTTTTTCTTTGGGTTTTTGAAATAATCCTCACTCGGCACTTCATACTTAATATCTATAAATTGCCCCTTTATTTTCTTTCCCACCTTCTTTTCTTGTCTAACTTCTCTACTAAAAGACGTCTTTTTTACTTGGTAGTTAAGTATTTTATCACGATATTTAACTTGAAAATCAGCCCCTTGATGATCAAGTTCTGCTGACATAGCTACGCTCCCCTCCCCAAAAACCGATTCAGCAACATAGCCGGCATGTATCTGAGTTATAATACTTGCCCAGGTACGATAAATTCTTGCAGGCAATCCTCTATAAAAACAGTTTTTGCACATTGTTATCTTCTTCCTAAAGTTTTCGATTTCTATTTTGTACTTTTTTAGATATTCTTTGTAAAAAGCTTCGTAGTCTAAAAACTTTTTTTGGTCCCAATATACTCTATAAAGTAGGGAAATTGCCTGAATTTCTTTCGGTAAATCCATTTCAACAAGCTTAATAGGCCTATATTTTTTACGATAGGTATTTAAATTTACTGATACTAAAAATTTTTCAAATTTTTTGGCTAAAAACATATTAAATCAATTTAGTTGTGGACCCAGGCAGATTCGAACTGCCGTTTCCACAATGCGAATGTGGCGTCTTACCGCTAGACCATAGGCCCAATACTTTCGGGGTGCCGAGATTTGCACTCGGGCTAAATTCTCCCGAAGAACTCGTGCTACTATTACACTACACCCCGCAGGAACAAATTTCTAACATAAGCGTTTAAGCGAGGCAATGAGTTTCCAAAGTAGCTTTCGGAGCCCTGCCAGCATGGTCCGAGTTTTACGAGGTGGCAGGGCGAGAACGCAGGTTGGCCCGACGCGCTGGAGTCGGGAACAACTGGTACTTGGGAAACTTTATTGCCGAGCTATGTGACCCAGTATTTTTTCTTTGTCATCTCGTCTCGCTTCATCTCCACCTTCCCTCTTTCCTCTGCTGCTTTTTCAGCCAATTTCTTCAGTTCTGTTTCTTTTAGTCTTCCTAATCTCTTTATTTCTTTTTCCAGAAGGTCTTTTTTATTCTTTTTAGGATCAGCTAAAACATAACTCAAGAGAATATCTAAAACTTGTCCTATCTCAGGTCCCGGCTTAATTTTTAGCATTTTCATCACGTCTTCCCCGGAGACCTTTAGCATTTTAGCTGAGATGGGGTCTTGAGAAACCTTTTCAATAATATATTTTAAATGCCTTAATTTATAAGGTTCGGCTTTGGGAACGCCAGAGCCAATTCTGTCTGCCATTCTAACTTGCAAGAGTTCCTCCATGTTCTCTGGCCCCACCTGGCGGACCAATCTCCTGACAGAGGCCTCACCCACTTCAGCCACATTGTAGTAAAAGAGGTGATACCTGACAAGTTTAACCACCTTCTCAATCTCCTTTTTGGAAAACTTAAGTCTGGTCATAATTTGAGCTGTCATTCTAGCTCCAACCACTTCATGCCCATAAAAGGTAGCATCTCTGCCTTCTCCTCTTTTGGTTCTGGGTTTGGCTATATCGTGGAATAAGGCAGCCAACCTTACTTCTTTGTTAAAATTCTGGCGGGCAGCGTAATCCAAGGAACGCAAACTGTGGTCATAGCATTCATATAGATGGTGTTTGTTTTGGGAAACGCCATAACCTTCCTCCAGCTCCGGGATGATGTATTTTAAGAGACCGAGCTCTCTTAACAAATCCACTCCTTTGGCAGCTGTCTCTGCCATAATAATTTTTATCAGCTCGTCTCTCACTCTTTCTTTGGAAATAGCCTGTAACCAAGGAGAATTCTTTTTAATGGCTTCTTTTGTCTCTTTTTCGATTGAAAAGCCCAAGGTGGCAGCAAACCTAACAGCCCTCATCATGCGCAAGGCATCTTCTGAGAATCTTTCTTCAGCCTTTCCTACTGTTCGAATGACTTTATCTTTTAAGTCTTTTTCTCCTTTAAAAGGATCTATTAGAGAAATCTTTTTAGCCGCCAGGTCAAGGGCCATGGCGTTTATTGTAAAGTCTCTCCTAGCCAAATCCTCTTTTAAGGTTTTGGCAAACTTTACCTCATCTGGATGGCGCTTGTCAGTATATTTGGCTTCTGACCTAAAAGTCGTTATTTCTATCTCTTTTAATGTCTCTTCCTTGCTTCCTGTCTGGACAGTAACTGTCAGAAACCTGTTCTCGTAAAAGCTCTTGGGAAAGACTTTTTGAATCTCTTGTGGTCGGGCCTTAGTGGTCACATCCCAGTCTTTTGGGGCTTTTTCTCTTAAAAAATCCCTAACACAACCCCCAACAACATAGGCCTCAAACCCCTTTTTCTTTAACTTCTCCACCACAGATTTTACTTCTCTTGGTATTGTCATTTTGTTTACCAGGTAGTAGAAATTTCGAATTTTCACTACCTGGTTCATCTTATCTTAAAACCTTGTTTTCTTCAATTACCGAGCGAGGCGAAGCCGAGCGAAGGTCGAAAAGAGATTTATCTCTTTGAGTGTTAAC
>CAZCSH010000018.1:8434-12996 GCA_964501545.1 uncultured Candidatus Saccharibacteria bacterium | reverse complement strand
TCGTGCCACCAAACGTCTCTGCCCTCGACCCAGCTTACCTCGTTGGCAGCCCTTTTTACCACAATCATTTTTCCAACCGAAGTATTCTTTACTCCTTCATCCGCGTTATTTTTTAAATTAATCAATCCGCCGTTTCTGTAATAACCGTCCGAGGTAATCAAAATCTTGGCTCCGGAATCCGTGAGGCGCGTCTGCAAGGCCGTAGGGCTGAAAGCGGAAAAAACAACCGCATGGACCGCTCCTATCCTCGCGCAAGCCAGCATTGAAATTATGACTTCGGGAATCATGGGCAGATAAATTCCCACCCTGTCCCCTTTTTTGATTCCCATTTTTAAAAGTGCGTTGGAAAACTTGTTGACCTCCTCGTAAAGCTGCCTGTAAGTCAATTTCTTTGGCTGTTCCGTGGTCGGCTCCGGCTGCCAAATCAAAGCTGTTTTATCTCCCCTTTTCTCTAAATTCCTCTCAAAGATATTTTCGGTAACATTCATTTTTCCCCCTGAAAACCATTGAAAATAAGGGGGATTGTGCTCAAACCCTTTTTCCCATTTCTTTTTCCAAAGCAATTCCCCGGCAAATTTTTCCCAAAACTTAACCGGGTCTTTTGTGGCTGTTTTGTAAATTTTCTCATTATTCATCCAAGCTGATTTTTTGAATTCCTCGCTCGGATAATACAAATCTTTATTCTTCTGCATATACCGAGATTTTATTTATAAATAAAATCGAAAGTTAAGATGAGAATTTATTCTCATCGCCCATTTTTTAATTATACACCGAGCTTCCATATTATGGAAGCGAAGGTAAAGATGAGATTTATCTCATCGCCATACACCCGAACAAAAAGAGGGTAAAGATGAAAACGGAATGGAGTTTTCATCGCCTACCAAGCCTCGCGAAGCAGGGCGAAGGTTAAGATGAGGATTCTATCCTCATCGCCTCTAAATAAAAATCAGGGGAAAGCCCCGATCAGCCGACGGAGAACCGTTCTCCCCCCTTATTTTATATTTTTTTTACCGATGTATTCAGCAAATTCAGCTAATCTGGCAGCATAAGCCAGTTCATTGTCATACCAGGCAACCACTTTGACCAGGTCATCTTTGGCCATGGTCAGTTCGGCATCGACTACACTAGAAAAAAGATTTCCTTTGTAGTCAGAAGAAACTAAGGGCTCGGTTTCTACAGCTAAAATGCCTTTCAATCTTTTACTTTGAGCAGCTTTTTTAAAAGCTTTATTGACCGACTTAGCTGTAGTCTTTTTCCTGACCTGGCAGATTAAATCAAGAATGGAAACAGTTGGGGTTGGCACCCTCAAAGCTATACCATCCAATTTGCCTTCGAGCTCTGGAATAACCCTGCCAATGGCGCTAGCTGCTCCGGTAGTGGTAGGAATTATGTTTAAAGCTGCAGCCCTTGCTCTTCTTAAGTCTTTGTGGGGCAAATCCAATATTCTCTGGTCATTGGTATAAGAATGGCAGGTGGTCATAAAGCCTTTCAATATTTTGAAATTATCATTCAGAACTTTGGCTACTGGCGCCAGACAATTGGTCGTGCAGGAAGCCATAGAAACTACTTTATCTCGTTTTGAATCATACTTTTCCTCATTCACCCCCAAAATAAAGGTAGGAATCTCTTTTGACTTAGAAGGAGCAGATATTATAACTTTTTTAGCCCCAGCTTTTAAATGTTTTGAAGCTCCTTCCAAATCAGTAAAATGGCCTGTGCATTCCAAAACAATATCCACTCCTAGTTTTTCCCAAGGTAGGTTTTCTGGCTCAGTTTCATTGAGCACCTTAATCTTTGTGCCCAAACCGACTGCTTTATTATAAACGCCATAAAGAGAGTCATACTTTAAAAGATGAGTCAGGGTTTTTAAATCAGTCAAATCATTTATGGCCACCACCTTTAACTTTGGGTGTTTGTCTAAGATTCTTCGAAAGGTTGGCCTGCCAATCCGGCCAAAACCATTGATAGCTACTTTTACCATATTACTCTTTAATCTTTAATAATTTTAATATTTTCTCCTTGTCAAAGCCAACCACAATTTCCCCATCAATATCCAGAACCGGAGCTGCCATCTGGCCTGACCTTTCTATCATTTCATCTCTGGCTTTATCATCCTGGGAAACATCTATTTCTTGAAATTCAACATTCTTTTCTTTTAAAAACTCTCTTAGAGTGAAACAGTAGGGACAGGCAGGAGTAGTGTATAGTTTGACCATATTATTGACAGCTGCCACCAGAAGAACCCGTTCCTCCTCCAAAACCTATTGAAGGAACCTCAACAGAAAGGGTTTGAGAACACTCTTCTGGCGGGGAGTTAAAGGCTTGGCAAACAATAGATTTTAAGTTTTCAGGAGAACGCGGGTCAAGATTTATTACTTGGTCATTAATAACAAGTGTCGGTGAACCTTGAACCCCATACTGGTCATTGAGCTCTGTTTGAAGGGGAAATTGTGGATACAAGCCACTTAACCAAGTCTCTTTGTTGTTGTAGAGGGCGGTAATCATAAAGTCTTTATCTGTTTCAAAGAAACAATTGGTATTCCGGCCAGAGTCAATGCCAGCTTGGCTAAAACATTCTTGATAATCCCCTGTCTGGGTAAAACAAGTCAAATAGGCTGTATACTTTCCCTTTTCTTCTTTCTGGATGCAGTATTGCCTCAAATTCTCATCTATCTCCTGTTTCTCGTGCATTATGTAATCAACAAAGTAAACTCCCATGTCAGCCTTATCTCCCAACAATTCAGAAACTGGGAGAAAGACCTTTTGAGCTTGCAAACCATAAGGACAATAACTCATCACAAAGAGTTTTACATCTGGCCTATCCCTTTTCTCAATATTAATAGTCTGATTCTGATTAGATGTTTCCTCCTTAGCAGCAGGAGTTAATTCATAACCATCGGGGAATAAAAGCTTTCCATCTTTTGTCGCAAAGGACTCATATTCTTGCTCCCCAATCGTAAGCTTAATTTTATAAACACTTCCTTCGTCTACCACCGAAACAAGAGAAGCAGTGTTGTCACCAATATCAAAGTTTTCATTAATATAGTTGATAGCCATTTCTGCCACTTCTTCTGGAGCTAAAACCCCTGCCTGGTTAAAATAGAAAAAAGCACCAGCTGCAATAAGTCCGGCTAAAACAATAGAGGCAGGTAATAGAATCTTATTTGTCATTTTTTGATGATAGCTTATTTAAGTCTTTGAGTAAAGGTTTAAGGTCAATGCCATACATTTCAGAAATCTGACCCAAAGTCAGCTGGTTCATTTCCAAACTAGCAAAAGGACAACCCAAGCAAGGGACTTTATGCTTTAGCAAAACCTCCCCCACCTGGGGAACCTCCAAAACCTCAGATAAGATTGTCTCTCTGGTAATTTTCTCCATTAAATTGAAAGATATCCCCCATCAATAACAACGGTTGAGCCTGTCATGTAAGAAGAGTCATCGGAAGCTAAGAAAGCAACAAGATTGGAAACCTCTTCTGGTCTGCCCATTCGCTTCATTGGAATACGAGCTAAAGTAGCTTCCATTGTTTTTGGATTTGACTGAATGTCCTGAACCATAGGAGTTTCAATAGCGCCTGGGGCGACAGCATTTACCCTGATATTAAAGGGAGCGAGCTCGGCAGCTATGGTTTCGGTAAAGGCAATAATCCCCCCTTTGGAAGCTGCATAATGGGCTAAGGTTTGGAAACCAACCCCAACTTGGCCCATGGCAATGGAGGCAATATTAATTATTACTCCTTTCTTTCTTTTAACCATTTCTTTAGCAGCGGCCTGAGCGCACAAGAAGTAACCCTTCAAATTAACATCTAAAACTTTTTGCCAGTCTTCCTCTGTTATTTCAAGAAAGGGTTTAAACTGTAAAATGCCGGCATTGTTCACCAAAACATCTATCCTTCCCCATTGTTTGACAGCAGTCTGAATCATCTTCTCCACCTCCTCTTTTTTGGTAACATCGCACTTGACAGCCACAGCCTCACCGCCAGCCTTTTCGATCTCTTCCACCACAGCTTGACATTCTTCTTCTGAAATATCAGAAACCACTACTTTGGCTCCAGCTTTGGCTAATAATAAAGCATGTGACTTACCCATCCCTCTTCTCGCTCCAGTAATGACTACTACTTTATCTTTTAAATTAAACTTGGAGGCGAAATGAATTTTAGATTCATTGAGCATATTTTTAAGTTTTGAAATAGAGAGTTGCGACCTTTGTTGATTCTGATAGTTTAGCAAATTATTCCACCACCGACAAGCTCCTGGCCTTGGTAAAAAACAACAGATTGGCCAGGGGTAATGGCTCTTTGAGGCTTATTAAATTTCAGGGTGTAGGCCTTAGGGTTTAGGGTGTTAGTTATTGTGGCTGGAGCTGGCGGGTGACGGTATCTTATTCTGGCTTTTATTTTCAAGGGCAGTTTCGGCCCTATCCCCCCAATCCAATTGACGTTTTTAGCGATTAATTCTCTCTTATATAAATCTTTCTCGTTTTTAGTGACAATTAAAAGATTCTTTTTAAAGTCTTTGTCCAAAACATAATAGGGACCGCCTGCCAGCTTTATTCCCTTTCT
>CAZCSH010000018.1:5413-8334 GCA_964501545.1 uncultured Candidatus Saccharibacteria bacterium | reverse complement strand
TTAAAACCAGCCCCTTTTAAAAGAGCGGCTGCCACCGAGCTATCCAGCCCGCCAGAAAGGGCTGCTACTACCCTTGGTGCATTTTTTCTTCTATCTCTATCCATTCTTTGTATTTTTCATCTATTTCTTTTTTCTCTTTTTCTACCAGTTCGTGCCTTTTTTCAAGCCCTGCTGGAACATCTCTTTTATTCTTTTTCAAATAATCATAAATTGCTTCAGATAGGGCGCTGGCTGCCAAAACCGAACAGTGGACCTTAATAGGTGGCAAACCACCCAAAGAGTCTACTATCTCCTTCCTCTCAATTTTCATGGCTTCTGCCAAACTCTTTCCCTTTGCCAGATCAGTAATAACAGAGCTGGTGGCTATGGCGGCAACGCATCCAAAAGTTTCAAACTTAATATCTTTTATTATTTCTCTTCCTTTTTTATCTTTGCCAATTTTAATATAAAGCCACATTACATCGCCACAGACTGGATTTCCCACCTTGCCTATTCCATCAGGATTCTTCATCCTGCCGTAGTTTCTGGGCTTTTTAAAATATTCTATGACTTTTTTGGTATAAGGACCTATTTGACTCATTTCTTTTTAAATGGTGATATTTCTCTTAACCTTTTAATGATTCCAGGCAAGACCTTTAACAAGTAATCTATTTCTTTTTCTGTTGTCCAGCGGCCCAGAGAAAAGCGCAAAGAGCCATGAGCCTGCTCGTGTCTCAAACCAATGGCCAGCAAAACATGGCTGGGTTCAAGTTTAGCAGAAGAACAGGCAGAACCTGTAGAAGCGGCAATCCCTGCCATGTCTAGCTGAATGACCATAGATTCTCCTTCTACAAACTCAAACCAGATGTTGGCGTTGTTGGGCAACCTTTTCTTGGGGTGGCCATTCAAATGAGCACCTTCTATTTCCCCCAAAATCCCATTAATCAACCTATCCCTAAGCCCGGCTAAGCACTTGCTCTCCTTTACCATTTCCTTTTTGGCAAGCTCTACAGCTTTTCCAAAACCAACAATGCCTGGCACGTTAACGGTAGAAGACCTTAAACCCGCTTCCTGGCCTCCCCCATGTAAAAGAGGAGTCATTTTGGTTCCTTTTCTAACAAATAAACACCCTACTCCCTTGGGACCGTAAAGCTTGTGGGCTGAAGCAGATAACAAGTCAATATTCATTGAATTTACATCTATTGGAATCTTGCCAAAACTCTGGGTGGCATCAGTATGAAAGTAAACTCCCTTTTCCCTGCAGATCTTGCCAATTGCAGCTACTGGCTGAATGGTGCCTATCTCGTTTGAGGCATGCAAAACAGAAACCAAGATTGTCTCTTTTTTAATTGCTTTTTTAATATCTTTGGGATCAACCTGGCCATATTTATTAACTGGTAACTTGGTAATAGAAAACCCTTGTTCAGCCAGCCATTTGGAAGCCTCCATAATACAAGGATGCTCAATTGGAGAAATAATAATATGCTTCCCTTTTTGTTTATTGGGCGAAGAGATAAATCTCTTCTTCCGCCTCGCTGACGCTTCAGCGGCAAAAGCTATTCCCTTTAAGGCTAAGTTGTTGCTTTCAGTGGCTGAACTGGTAAATACAATTTCCTCTGCTTTGGCCCCAATTAAACTAGCCACTTCTTCCCTGCTCTTTTCCAAGGCTAACTTAGCCTCCTGGCCAAAGGAATGAAGAGACATTGAGTTACCAAACTTATCAGTAAAATAAGGGGCCATCGCTCGCACCACCCGGGGATCAACTGGAGTGGTGGCTGCATAATCTAAGTAAACTCTTTTCTTTTTCATCGACCTATTAAATCAGCTAAGCTGACTGAGTTTAAAACGCTATTGAGCGACCTTTGAATCTTCTGCCAGAGATTTTTTGCCAAACACTTTCTGAACAGGGGGCAATGATATTCCCTGCCCCCTGCTATGCATTTAACCAAGCCTGTTTTCCCTTCTAAAGCCTCAATAATCTCAGCTGTTTTAATGCGGCTGGGAGTTTTGGCTAAAAAGTAGCCTCCCCGGACTCCCCTTTTTGCCTTTAGTAATTTGGCTTTCTCAAGCCGGCCCGCTATCTTTTCCAGATAATCAAAAGAAAGTCCCTCTTTTTTGGCTATTTGTTTTAAAGGGATAACTTCTTTGTGGCGCTCTGCCAAAAAAATCATTAACCTCAGCCCGTATTGCGATTTGGTAGAAATCCTGAACATACTTCAATAAATTCAGCACAAGTAAAAACCGACTAATTTCGTCGGTTTTATTTTAGCAGATCAAAAAACCCTGTCAAGCCCCTATCCGATTTCTTTAACTAAAATGTCTGTATGTTTTTTCTGCTCTCCTCTCAATGGCCAATATGATAGGTTCATCACCTCTCTGGAGATAAATAACACGGAGATTCCCCTTACGGACGCGGAAAATATCATTACGTCCTTTTAATTTTCTCGGGTGCAATCCTTCAAGCTTCCCCTGGCTAATTCTCTCTAAAATATTTTTTATTCTTTCTCGTTCTTTTTTAGTAAGTCTTTGTAACGCCTTTTCGATTTTATCCATAAAAAATCAAAGGCGAGAAAGAAGTTCTTTAAGAGAAACTCCTCCTTTGCGAATTTTAGTAAAATCAACTACCTCTTCCCAATCTTCTTCTTTCTCGGGAGGAACAAGACGAAAGAGAGGTTTTGAGCGCCTAAAAACAATAAGGCTTTTGCCTTTCTTTACTTCGGCAATATATTTGTCTATATTTTGCCTTAACTCTTTTAAACCAACTATATTTTCCATACACTTTAAGTTTACCTTAAGATAAACTTATGTCAAGCTCTAGAGCATCTCTTTTTTCCTTAGGTTTAACTTCTCATCAAACTCATAGACTATTATCCCCCCGTAGGGCAGTTCAAGGTTGATAATGTCTTGGTCAGTTATCTTCTCAACATGTTTTATTATCGCCC
>CAZCSH010000018.1:0-5313 GCA_964501545.1 uncultured Candidatus Saccharibacteria bacterium | reverse complement strand
ATTTCTCTTTCTATCTCTAAGAGCCTCTTATATTTTACCATTCTCTCAGGCCTGCTGGGAGCGCCAGCTTTAATATAATCTGCTCCCAGGCCAACAGCCAGGTCAGCTATAAAATCATCTTTTGTCTCCCCTGCTCTGTGGGAAACCATAACTTTCCAGCCATAAGACTTAGCTAGTCTGGCAGCCAGAATTGTTTCAGTAAAGGTGCCTATTTGATTGGGCTTAATAATCACCCCTTTACAAGCCTTTCTTCTTTCAGCTAGTCTTATTCTTTCTGGGTTGGTAACAGTCAGGTCATCACCAATTATTAACAGCTTTGAGTTTAAGGCTTTCCAGGCCGACCAGTCTTTTTCAGAAAAAGGATCTTCTATCGCTAAAATAGGATATTCTTTAGCCAGGCCAAGATAGTATTCTGGCCTTGGTCTGTTTCTTAAATAAGAGGCAGCAGCGTCAATTATTATTTTAGCCTTATCTTTCCCCCTCGCCAGCATCAACAGGTCAAGGACCTTCTTAATTTCTTTTAAGGGCGGAGTAAACGCTCCCTCTGCTCCCTTGACCAGGCCAGCTCTGCCATATTTCTTCTTTAGCATCCTTCCCAGCCTTTGATAAATCTTAATTCCTCTTCCAAGTTTCTCCTTAAATGTTTTCCCTTCTGGGATTAACATAAACTCTTGAAAGGGCAAACCCGCTTTGCTGTGCTTTCCTCCCTCTATCATTAAAACAGCAGGCGAAACTAAGCCCGGCTTAGTTTTGGCAATTTGAGAAATATATTTCCACAAAGGAACCTTCTTAGCTTTAGCTCCAGCTCTCAAGACTGCAATGGAAACTGCCAAAAGAGCATTAGCTCCTAAACGAGATTTGTTCTTTGTCCCGTCAAGTTTTATTAAAAACTTATCTATCTTTTCTTGCTGAAAAACATCTTTCCCTTTTAATTTGGGCTCAATGATTTCATTAACATTCTTTACGGCTTTCTTTGCTTCTTTTTCTACTGCCTCATATTTCCCTTTGGAAACACCAGAAGGAACAGAAGCTTTTGTTTTCCCTGTTCCTGTTTCCAATACAACCTCAGGTGTTAGTTTGCCTCCTGAGTCTTTTATTGCTTTGGCCTTAAGTTTGATAATTTTTACCATTTAATTTTAGGATAAGAAGGCGGTTTATAGGCTTCTTTTGAAGGAAGAGGTTTTTGGCCGAAACAGAGAATAGCAACCAATAAAATACTGGTTGCGATTAAAGAAATTTCACTGCTTAAGGTTCCCAGTTTTAAAAGTCTCTCCAGAAAAAAATCAAGAAAGCCAACCAAAAAACCAGCGAATAAAACCATTCCTAAACCAAGAGCTCTGTCTTTTACCTGGCGATTATCAGAGAATTTATATTCTTCTCCAATAATGACTGCGGCTGGCAACCAACAAGCAAAAAAGACAATGGCTCGAAGGACTCCAGCAATTGAAGAAATATCCCAGTTTATTGACAAATCTTCTTCAAGAAAAGGCTGGAAAGGAAAAACAATTGTTGCTATTACTGTCCCCAGGCTCAAAATAAAAACCAACCAAAAGCCAGCTTTAGGAGAAAATTGAGATAGTCTTAGATGAATTATAATATAAGCTAAAACAGCTGAAGCCAAACCCTGCAAAAAAGTGGAAATAACCACCGTCAGTTTTAAAACAAAAGGATTTTGGCTAAAGAACAATCCGCTGACTGCTGTAATGAAAATAAAGAGGCTGAGAATAAAGCAGAAATAAAACCAAGCCTTAGAGACTGCTGTTTTTTCTCTCACCTGGTATTGAAAAAAACGATAGGTTAATAAACTAAGGGGAAAGAAGGCTGCCAAATAAGATAGGCCTGTTAAAGAAAAAGTCATTTTTGAAGATATTTAAAAACTGATAAAGCAGCTTTGGCTCCCTCACCTGCTGCAACAACAATTTGTTTGTAAGGGTTGTCATCCACGTCTCCAGCAGTGAAAAGGCCGGGAGTTGAGGTTTCTCCTGTCTTGGCATTAACAATGATTTCGTCCCTGCCATTAAAATCAACCATCCCTTTGACAAAAGAGGTAGCCGGCTGGGAACCAATTTCAACAAAAACCCCTTCAACAGATAGGGTTTTATCTGTTTTGGTTTTTCTGTCCTGGTAAATAACTGACTTAACAAATTTATCTCCTTTTATCTCTTTTAAATTAGCCCGGAGAATTAATTCAATCTTCTTTATCTTCTTGACCGCTTCTTGATTTTCTTTATCGGCTACTACCTTGTCTCCATATTCCAAGATATATATCTTCTTTGCCCATTTGTTTAAAGCAATGGCTGCCTCAAAAGCAGAGTTCCCCCCACCAATAACAGCTACAGCCTTATCTTTGAAAACAGGGGCATCGCAACTGGTACAATAGCTCACTCCCCTTCCAATAAATTCTTTTTCACCTGGTACCTCCAGAGGACGAGGGTCAGCGCCAGAAGCAACAATTACAGTTTTTGCCTGAAAGGTTTTTTTATTAGCTGTCAAAACGAAAAAAATCTCCTTTGTTTTTCTCACCTTTCTAACTTTGTCCCGAAGAATCTCTACCTTGTACCTTTTCAAATGATTTTCAAACTTCTTAATAAGGTTCAGACCCGAAACCTTCTCAAAGCCAAGATAATTTTCAATAGCAATGGCTTTTCTGCCTAATTGCCCAGTAAAGTCTTTGGTTATTAAAAGAATTCTCAGCCTTTGCCTAGCAGCGTAAATTGCAGCTGAAATGCCAGCTGGCCCACCACCAATAATAATGAGGTCATAAATCATATTTAATAGAAAAACTAAGAGATAACTTCAGGAATTGCCTCGATCAAATCTGTAGCCATCATCCCTTCCTTTTTCTTTTTAGCAGCTAATTCACCAGCTAAGCCATTGATCAGAGCCCCAGCTTGACCTGCCAAAAATGGGGCTATTCCCCTGGCCATCAAAGCCCCGCAAACACCAGCTAGAGCGTCACCGCAACCCCCTACTGTCATATAAGGAGAACCTGCTTTGACCAGAGCCACTTCTTTGCCATCAGAAACTATGTCAGTTGGTCCTTTGAGCAAAATGGTGGTTTTCAACCGCGCTGCTTCTTCTTCGACCATCTTTATCTTTTCTTCTTCTGGAAGCTCATAAACCTCTTTCTGGGTCAGGATAAAGAACTCATAAGTATGAGGGGTAATTAAGAAGGGCTTGCCAGAAATAACCTCTGGGTTTTCTTTTAAGGCGTGGATAGCATCTGCATCCACTACCACAGGCAAGGAAGTCTGGGAAAGATATTCCAGAATGACTTCTTGAGTTTCTTTTGTCCTGCCCATACCGCCTCCAATAACCACTGCTGCTTTATTATTAGAAACAGCTTTTGCCGACTCGGTCATTGAGAGCAAGGTAGCCAAGTGCTCTTTTGTCAGCCAGTCTCCTTTACAAGGATAAGCTGCTAAATTTGGAGAGAAAGAAGCAATTATGTCAGCTGCTCTTTTGGGAGCAATGACTCTTACCATGTCAACTCCAGAACGAAATCCAGCCAAGCCTGATAAAGCCGGAGAGCCTGAATAAAACTCAGATCCCCCAATCACCAAAAGCAAGCCAAAATCATACTTTTTGGAACGGCTTGGTCTGGGCTTGTAAATCTCTTTTAGAATTGTTTTTGAAACTTCAATCATAATTGTTTAGAGAATAAGACCGACCTTTAGAATATATTAGCACAAATAAACCAAGAAAAAAACCGGCTAAAAGCCGGGCTGCCTAACCAAAAAAATCAGGCTTATCCCTGCTCAGGTTTCTTCCTTAAGAAAGCAGGCGTCTCCCAAAGCTTTTCTTCTTCCAACATCTCCTTTTCAATCTCTTCTGCTTCTTTTTTAATCTGCAAGGCATTCTTTCTAACTTTTCCTCCTCCACCAGTAACAACAGCTGCCTGCTCAGCCGGCAATAAAACCTGGGCTTTTGGCTTCACCACCACTTTCTTCTTTCTCTTTTTTTTAGCTTTAGGTTTTACCGCCTTTCTTTTTTTTACTACTGGTTTCTTTCTGACTGGCTTTTTTATCTCCTTTTTCACTACTGGCTCCTCCTCTAGTTCTTTCTTTATAGCTCTCCTTGCTTTCTTCCTCGGTTTTGGAGGAAAGAGCTTCATCCCACAGCCTGTAGCTAAAAGTGTGGTTTTAACACTGTTTAAGCATTGAGGGCTCTGGGAAATACCAAAGATGATTTTAGCTGCTGGGTTGACCAAGCTGGAAATGGCTCTTGATATCTGGCTTACTTCTGCCAGAGATAACTTCTTTTCTCCTGTGATATTAAACAAAACTCCTTTTGCTCCCTTAATTGTATAAGGATAAAGAGGAGAAGTTAAAACCTGGCTGACCATGTCTTTGGCTGTTTCCTCCTTTCTCTGGACTTCTACTGTGTTTAAGAAGGCCAGTCTTCCTCTAGCTTCCAGAATTGTTCTGAAATCAGCAAAGTCAATGTTTATTAAGCCTGGTTTGTAAATAGTATCTATTAAGCCTGACAACCCTTCTGTCAGGTTTTTATTAACAACAGAGAGAGCTTCCTTCAAGGGAGTGGATTTGTCAATAATCTGAAAAACCCTTTCATTAGGAATCAGAGCTATGGCATTGAGATGGTTTTTGGCCCGGGCCAGAGATTCTTTGGCAATCTCCATTTTCTTTTCTCCTTCAAAAGCAAAAGGAAAGGTAAAGATGCCAAAAGTAATATTGCCCACCTTCTTTGAGAGCTTGGCAATAACAGGCAGGGCACCAGAAGCTGTTCCCCCGCCCAGGCAAGCTACCAGAATACATAAATCCTGACCCTCCAAAACCTTTTTAATCTTTTCCTTATCCGCTTCGGCTGCTGCCTGACCTAACTCTGGGTTCATGCCAGTTCCCAAGCCTTGAGTTAAGTTCTGGCCAATTTGGAGACGGCTCACTTTTCGGTTGGCTATCTTTAAAGCCTGACTGTCAGTGTTTATTGCAAAGAAAGAAACTCTCGGTATGCGAGAAGCAATCTCAGAAACAATAGCTCCTCCCCCACCGCCAATACCAATCACCCTGATTCTGGTTTTTTTAATTGGCTCTCTCTCAATCTTAGAACCTAGTCCACCAAAACCTCTGGCTTTTGCTGAAGAAGAAATTAGCCTCCTGCCAAATCGATGGAGAACTGCCTTTCTTTTAGCTTGTCTTTTTGCTTTTTTTGCCATATGTTTTACCTTAGCTCATTATACACACTCCTGCCTTTTTGGCAACTATCTTCACAATAAAATAATTGTCCAATTTGTCAATTTTCTCAATTGTTTTAGATAAATAAGAAGCCCTTCGACAAAAGGACTTCTTTTCAGAA
>CAZCSH010000017.1:11120-13002 GCA_964501545.1 uncultured Candidatus Saccharibacteria bacterium | reverse complement strand
ACCGTCTTTCAGAAAAGAGGGTTTTGCGTGTTTTGCGCAAACCAGAAAGGAGAGAGGAAGGAATAGCTCCAGGGACAATAGCCTCAATGCAGATAGCTGGCACCAAGAAAAGACCCACTGAGATTTGGACAATGTATGTTATCTTGAGAAAGCCAAAGGGGACTAAGATAATTTCTGCCTGGCGTTATCCCGGGAGAACACCAGCTGGGGAAAGGCCCATTATCCCAGAAGATACCCTTCGGGAGCTAGATAATTTAATAAAGGAAGATAGAGCTTGACTTAGCCCATCTTTTTTTGTATACTGAATAAATCCTTACTCTTTTTTGGAAAAGGAGCGGTGGCATTTTGGCGAGAAAGGAGAAAACATATAGTACCTTAACAAATCAGAGAGATATCGTCTAAATCTAACGATACTTAAGTGGGAGAGATAGATAATGAAGGCAAGAGAGAGAAAAAATCTATTGCGGATTCTGGAGTCGCTGTTCGAACACCGAATCACAGACAGAAAAAAAGAGTTAGAGAAGTGCCAAACAGCTCTTCAGAATAATCGTGCTCTATCCCTAGAAGGATTTGAGAGAAACGATCGGAATCCAGAGCGAGATGCTCGTGTCCATTATGAGGAGACATTAAAAGCTTCGTTAAAAACCTTCGAGACCAACCTAGGCTTAGTTCAAGAGGCCAGGAAGAAAGAAACGAGCTTCGATCCCTGCTCTCGATGCGGGTCCTTGTTTTCCGTTTTGGGGATCATTGAGGCTCAACAAAGAGAAAACGTCCCCTTTGAGTCCTTGCCTTGTGGTCGATGTAAAAGAGGGAAGAAGGCGAGAGACTACTATTTTTCCCAACAATCCAACGGGGCTGGCCATTAGGCCACCCCTTTTCTTTTGTTTAATTTTCTGAAATGATATACTAAGAAAAGAGAAGTTTAACTTAGTTAAACCATGAATTTAACTCCAAAAATCATAGGTTGGGGATTATTGGTAGGAGGAATTGTCTTAATTGCCTGGACCCTTTCGTCTTCCTACAATATCTTTACCGGTCAATCTTCTGTCCCTGAATTTTTTGAAGTAGAAAAAGAAATAGCAGTTTCTCCAGAAAAAAGTGGCAGTCAAGACGTTCAAGCCCAGATGCAAGAGATGATAGGGGAGCAGCTAAAAGGAATTCTTCCAGCAGATTCCTTAATCAGCCTTCTTAATTTAGCTGTCTGGTCAATGCTGGCTTTTATTTTGATTTTTGGCGGAACTCAAATTTCCAGTCTCGGCATTAAACTTATTAAAGGATGAAAGAAGGAGCTAGAAAACAAAATATTCTTCTTCAATGGTTTTCCTGGCAGTTTTTAGAAGTGCCCAAAGGCCTGCTTTTGGCCTGGAAGAACTTTCTTCTCTTCGGTTTCAGTTACTTTTCTGTCCCTTTGCTTTTTAAGACCTGGTTTTCTCCCTGGCGTAGGTATACAGTTTCTTACGGCAGGGGGTTTGATTTAGGTCGTTGGTCTGAGGCTTTTTTGTCTAATCTTGTCTTCAGGATTTTAGGAGCCATTGTCAGGACAATCTTTATTGGTATGGGTTTGGTGGCTGAAGTTTTCATTTTATTCTTTGGTCTCTCTCTTTTTTTAATCTGGTTACTTTTGCCTTTTATTTTAATCCTCGGTATTTATCATGGCTTCAGGATTCTCCTTTAATTTAGAAAACTCAGCAATCTTTCAAACAGTCAGATGGGAAAGGACTGTTGTTTTCCGCTGGATAGGCTGTTTTAAGAAACTGTTTCTATTTATTTTTTTACTTTCTCTTCCTTTGTTCTTGTATGGATTTTTAACAAATGGCTTTGTTGATAAATCTCTCACTCAATTGTTTGGTTTGGCCTTACTTTCTTTTACCCTCTTTTGGGG
>CAZCSH010000017.1:0-11020 GCA_964501545.1 uncultured Candidatus Saccharibacteria bacterium | reverse complement strand
TTGGCTGACTTTTTGAGTTTTGAAGTTGCCAAAGTTGTCTTTCAATCATATCAGTTTGCCAAAAAGCAAAAACTCAAAGAACCTAATTCAAGCATCCTTCTTTTTCAGCTTCTTTTAAATAACCCTGACTTGAACTTTGTTTTTTCCCGAGCTTTATTAAGTTTTAAAGAGGTTAAAAAAGTACTTGGTCAGTATTTGGAGAAACTGCCAGCTAAAATCCCAACTAATTTCCAGGAAGCTATCTGGGAAGGGTTTCTGGTAGCTCTGAAAAGAGGGCACGAAAGATTAGAGGTGGGAGACTTGCTTATTGGCTTGGCTAAACACGATTTAATCTTTGAGAAGATTCTGATTGACAGCAATCTTCAACCAGAGGACATTGAGAATCTGACCTGGTGGCAGGAATCAATTAGCCAGAAAATAAAAGCCAGAAAGAGATTTTGGGAGTATGAGAACTTAGTCAAACTTGGCTCTCTGGCTACTCAGTGGTCAGCTGGCTACACAGTTACCTTAGATGAGTTTTCAGTTGATTTATCAGAGATAGCTAAAAAGAGAGGCTTTCCTGATTTGATTGGTCATGGAAAGAGTCTGGCCCAGCTTGAAAGAGTTCTATCTCGGACTGGAGTAAATAGTGCTCTCTTGGTAGGAGAGCCGGGAGTAGGCCGAATGAGTATTATTAATGCTTTAGTCCAAAAAGCCTTGTTAGGTCAAAGCTTGCCAGAAATAAACCACAAAAGAATCGTCAAACTGGACATTGTAGCTATCTTAGCTCGTTTTAAGTCAGAGGAAGAAGTGACAGCTGTTTTGGAAAAGATCTTTCAAGAAGCGGCAACCGCTGGTAATGTTATTTTGGTGGTGGATGAGTTTTATAACTTTGTCACTCAGACAGGAAGGAAGGCAGCTGGAATTGATATTTCTGGTATTCTGGCTAGATTTTTGTCTTTAGCCGAGCTTAGATTGATTGGCATTACTTCTTTTTATGGCTTTCACCTTTTTATTGAGAGGACACCTGCTATTTTGCAATATTTTGAAAAAGTAGAAGTGCCTGAGTTGTCTAACCAAGAAACCATTTGGGTTTTGGAAAATTATGTTCCTTTCTTTGAACAAAAGAATAAGAAGTTCATAAGTTATCCTGCCATTCGTGATATTGTTAAGTTTTCTGACCGTTATATCCAGGAGGTTCCCTTTCCTAAAAAAGCCTTTGACTTGTTGGACGAGGTTTTAGTTTACACTTCCCGCTATACTGAGGACAATGTGGTTTTGCCAGCCCATGTTGTCAAGATTGTTTCAGAAAAAACTGACATTCCTTTAGGTGAGATGGAAATAAAAGAAAGAGAGCTGCTTTTAAACCTGGAAGAGCGCATCCACCAAAGAATCATTAATCAGGAAGAAGCGGTCAAAGAGGTTTCTTCTGCCCTTCGTCGGGCCAGAACAGAGGTAACTGCCAGATCTGGCCCCATGGGAACATTTTTATTCTTGGGGCCGACTGGAGTAGGGAAAACAGAAACTGCCAAAGCTTTGACTGAAATTTATTTTGGAGCAGAAAAAAGGATGTTGCGCTTTGATATGTCAGAGTTTCAAAATGTAGGAGACCTTTCCAGGCTTATAGGTTCGACTGAGGAAGATGGAGTGCTGACCACTCAAGTCAGAGAAAATCCTTTTTCTCTGGTTTTGTTAGACGAGATTGAAAAAGCTCATAAAAACATCTTAAATCTTTTCTTGCAGGTGTTGGACGAAGGATTTTTAACAGATGGGTTAGGGAGGAGAGTGGACTTTAAAAACACAATTATTATTGCCACTTCTAATGCCGGCTATCAAGTT
Source organism: uncultured Candidatus Saccharibacteria bacterium (assembly GCA_964501545.1). GTDB lineage: Bacteria > Patescibacteriota > Minisyncoccia > Minisyncoccales > RBG-13-42-11 > CAZCSH01. The sequence continues at coordinate 9,202 of CAZCSH010000017.1, read as the reverse complement.
ATCTTGAAAGCTTTGCGGGAAAAAAGAGAATGGTCTCAGTTGAAACAGGAGATGATAAACTATTTGTTTGAGGAAGGTGTCTTCCGACCAGAATTCATTAATAGGTTTGACGGCGTCATCCTCTTTAAACCCCTGACCAAAGAAAACCTTTTGGACATCGCAGGCCTAATGCTCCAGAAGTTAAAGAAAAACCTCAAAGAAAAGGGGATTGAGTTTGTTGTTACCGAGCCCTTAAAAGAGAAAGTGGCAGAACTGGGGTATGACCCCACTTTTGGAGCCAGACAAATGAAAAGGGTTATTCAAGACAAAGTGGAAAATGAGCTGGCTTCAGCTTTATTGTCAGAAGAACTAAAACGAGGAGATACAGTAGAGGTTAACGCTAAAGACTTTAAACTAAAAATCAATTCCTAAGACCTATTTAGGTTTAACCTAAGCAGGCTTTTGAAACTAGACTCGGTCTAGTTTTTTGTTGCTGTGGAAAGATTGGGGAAAACATTAAGAGTTTTCCTTGTTTTATTCGTAATTCGTTCGTATTTTCAAGGAGAATAAAGTGGTTGACGTGTTAGTTTCAGTGGGAGATAATAGAATATCAGTGGGAAATTGTGGAAAACTATGGGGATAACCATTAAAACCGGGGGATAACTCAATGTTTATTGGCGAGTATACATATTCTATCGATGACAAAAAAAGATTAGCTGTTCCTAGTAAGTTTAGACAGCTTTTAGGAAAGAAGGCAGTTATCACTCGTGGCTTGGACCAGTGTTTATTTCTTTACCCTGTCAAAGAATGGGGGGTCTTGGCAAAAAAACTAGCTCAGCTTCCTTTAGCTCAAGCAGACGCCAGGGGATTTGTCAGGTTAATGTTAGGAGGAGCTATGGAGGTGAATATTGATAATTTGGGTAGGATTCTGGTTCCCGACTATTTAAAGAGTTATGCGCTTTTGAAAAAGAAAGTTATCCTGGTTGGTTTGTATGACCGGGTCGAGCTGTGGGATGAGATTGAGTTTAAGAAATATAAGAAAAAGACCGAGATGGCAGCAGGTGATATTGCTGAGCGCTTAAAGGAATTAGGCGTTTAAAATGCACATACCTGTTCTTCAAAAAGAAGTTATTCAGTATCTGGAACCCAAGAGAAACGAGAACTTTATTGACTGCACAATAGGAGAGGGAGGACACAGCTTGGCAATTCTGGAAGAAACAGGTCCCAAGGGCAAGATTTTAGGGATTGACTAAGACCCAGAAGTGATTGAAAACTTGAAGTCAAAACTAAAAGACTTGGGACTGGAAAAGAGAGTTATTCTTATTTGTGACAACTTTTCCAATTTGGCTGAAATAGTCAGAAAAGAGAGGTTCAAATCCATAGCTGGAATATTGTTTGATCTGGGTATGTCTTCCTGGCATTTGGAAGAAAGTAAAAGAGGTTTCAGCTTCTTGCGGCTAGAACCCCTGGACATGAGATATAATCCTGATAGTCCTTTAACAGCAGCTAAAATCCTTAACTTCTGGTCAAAGGTGGAGCTGGAAAGAATCTTGAAGGAGTTTGGCGAAGAACAGTTTGCTCCTTCAATCAGTAAGGCAATTGTTGAAGAAAGAAAGAGAAAACCTATTGAGAACACCTTCCAGTTAGTCAGGATTATAAGTCGGGCCATTCCCAGAGGTTATCAAAGAAGAAAAATCCATTTTGCCACCCAAACCTTTCAAGCTTTGAGAATAGCAGTAAACCAGGAGTTAGAACGCTTAAGAAAGGGCTTGGAGCAGGCGAAGGAGGTTTTGGGGAGAGAGGGAAGATTGCTTGCTATCTCCTTTCATTCTTTGGAAGACAGAATTGTTAAGAACTTTTTTAAAGGCCTTGGCTCTGATTATCAGGTTTTGACCAAAAAACCTGTCAGACCTGGCCAATACGAAATTAGAATTAACCCCCGCTCAAGATCTGCTAGATTAAGGGCAATTAAAAAATATGCCAGAAACAATTAGTCAGTCTCTATCAATTTCTATTTTTCCTTTAAGATTAAGCTTTAACCTAAAGGTTTTCTGGTGGCTTTTTGCTCTTTGCTTTCTTTCCCTTTTAGTCATTTCTATTGTTCAGTTCAATGCCTATACGAGAGAGGTTTATCTTATTAAGAATTATCAAGCCCAAATAGGGCAGCTGACAGAGGAGAGCAAGGTTTTGGAGATTAGCTTTTCACAAGAAAACTCTTTGAAAAACATTAACAATTACTTAGCTAACTTTGAGAAAGCAAATAAGATAGAATACATCCAGGTTTTGGAAAGCCAGGTGGCAGCCAAACCAAGATGATAAATTGGCGGGCTAACATAGTTTTCACTCTAATTTTCTTTTTTGGGCTGGGCATTGTGACTAGGCTTTTTTTTATTCAGGTCCAGCAAGCTGATTTTTTTAAGGCTCTGGCTCAGGGTTTATATAGTTTGGAAGGAAGTGTTTGGCAAGAAAGAGGGGAAATCTTCTTTCAAGGGGGAGAGCCATTAGCCATTAACATGGAAAGGCCCTTGGTCTTTGCTTCTCCCCAGGAAGTAGAGGACAAGGAGGAAACAGCAGAGGTTTTGGCCAGCATCCTTTCTTTAGACAAGGATTTTCTTTTAGCTAAACTCCAAAAGGAGAATCTTTATAATCTTTATGAGCCCCTAAAAAAGAAGTTGACAGAAGAAGAGATTGAAAAGATTAATAATCTTAAGATAAAAGGTATTTATTTGGGTAAAGAAAAAGGCAGATATTACCCCCAAGAGACCATGGCTTCCCAATTAGTAGGGTTTCTGGATGCAGAACAAAAAGGTCAGTATGGTTTGGAATATGAATATGATGACGTTTTGCAGGGCAGAGGACAAGATTCAGGAGATGACCTTATTTTAACCCTCGATTACTCAATCCAGTTTAAGGCAGAAGAGTTGTTGGAGGAGGCCAAAGAAAGCTTGGATATTGAAGGCGGAAGTATTATTGTTTTGGAACCTGACAGTGGAAAGATTCTGGCTTTAGCCAACTTTCCAAACTTTAATCCAAACTCTTATTCTAAGATTGAGGACTTTGATATTTTCCAGAACTCTTTGACCCAGAAGATATTTGAGCCAGGTTCTGTTTTCAAACCAATAACCATGGCAGCCGCCATTAACGAAGAAGCTGTTACCCCTCAGACCACCTATCAAGACCCAGGGAAACTGGTCATTGGAGGGTGGCCTATTTATAACTACGAGCAGAGGGTTTATCCAGGAGACATTACTATGACCGAGGTTTTGGAAAAATCAATTAATACAGGAGCTGTTTTTGCTGAAAGGCAGCTGGGTAATAATCTTTTTTACAGTTACATTGAGAAGTTTGGAATTTTTGAGTCAACCGGAATTGACCTTCAGGAAACCATTCCGGTGAACAAAGAATTTCATGAAGGATGGGAACAAGGTAGAGAAATAAACTTTGCTACAGCTGCCTATGGTCAGGGAATTGAGATGACCCCCATTCAATTGATTAAGGCCTACAGCGCAATAGCTAATGGGGGCAAAATAACAACGCCTTATTTGGTGGAGAAAATAGTCTCAGCAGATGAGGTTAAAGAAATAAAACCAGAAAGCTATTCCAATCCCCTAATTTCTTCCAAAACAGCCTCTCAATTAACTGCTATGCTAATTAGCGTGGTCGAAAATGGTTTTGCCAAATCTGCTCAAATTCCCGGCTATTATGTAGCTGGAAAAACTGGTACTGCCCAAATTGCTTTTTCCGCCTTAGATATTCCAAAAGAAGGATATTCTGACCAAACCTGGCAAACCTTTGTTGGTTTTGCTCCCGCTTTCAATCCTAAGTTTCTCATTCTGGTAAAGTTAGACAATCCCGAAACAAAAACAGCCGAATATTCAGCTGTTCCTCTTTTTCATGATTTGGCTAAATACATTATTGATTACTATCAAATAGCCCCTGATTTTAATGAGTAGTTTAAGTCTTTTTTCTAAAGCCAGAATTATTTTAACCAGACCTAAGGTTGCTTTGGTTTTGGGCAAAGGAGCAAAAGAAGTTATCTGCCAAGTTTTGAAAGGAGAGGGAAAGCCAAAGAAAGGAGTGTTGGTAGAGGAAGCTGATTTGGAAAAGATAGAGGAGGCAAAGTTTTTAATTGGGAAAGCCAGCCTTCCTATTTTGGTGATTTCCCAGCTGGCAGAATTGCCCCTGGAAAAGATAAGAGAGTTGATAAAAGTAATGCCAAGTTACGGGTTTTTAATCTTAAACTTTGATGAGGAGACAGTCAGAGGGTTAAAAGGAGAAAGTGTTTCTCGGGTCTTGACCTTTGGTTTTCAGCCAAGAGCTGATTTTTGGGCGAGCGATGTCAAGATAAACGGAGGAACCAATTTTAAGATAAACTATCAGGGTAAGGTTGTTCCTATTTGGCTGGGAAAGACTCTTTCTCAAAAAGAGGTTTACAGTGTTTTGGTTGCTATAACTGTAGGAGTTGTTTTAGATATTAATCTGGTAGAGATTTCTCAGAGGTTGAAAGATTTGACCTTTGTAACAGAATAAGATAAAATAGGCTAGAAGATGAAAGAATTAATCTGCTATCTTTACTTTTCATTTAAGAAAACCGCTCCGGGGGCTAGCTGAGTTTTATTGTGAGTTTTTAGAAGCAATAAAGTTCAGCCGGCTTTCAGAAGCCGATCTTTTTTGTGAACGTTGCTCCTTGGTAAGTTAATCTAGAGAGAGGAAGGTAGCAATGGCAAGGAGAAGATTCGTCTGTCCGAGATGCCAGCAAGAGCTTAAAGTATCCCGCAATAAGAACCATCCTTCAAAAGAAAGAATATATTGTTCTTGTGGTTGGTCAGGTCTGGTTCGTGTAAACAAACACGGGAGAGTCAACCTTGTAGGGTGAGCCTTTTGCAGTTTAAGATTCGCCAGGGCCGTCTCACTTTTTGGGGCGGCCTTTTTTATTTTCTGTTGACAATTAATATTAAAGTTTTAATATAAGAATTAGCTTCTCTTTATGGGACAGTGGTTTAGGGAAAGAAAGGAGAGAACTTAATGCCCTACACAGTAGCCCAAAAACATGGGTTGAGGGGCACCCCGTACGAAGGATCGTTTAGCAACATCGAAAAGAGAATGTTGCAGCGGTTGCAGGATATTCTGGCTAATACCCGGAAGCTCTCTCCGGAAGATAGCTGGCTGTTGCAGCAAGCTAGCTTGGCGGTTGAGTTCTGTCGGGCGAAAAAAAACGCTGATTCCCAAACCCAAAACAGAGCTTTTAACCGAATTCGCGATCACGGAGAGAAGATGCCCAGAACAAAGAGTGGTGCCGGGACCGATCGGGTTTTCAAACAAGATGAAGTCCAGGCGTTTGGCAAAGTCATTCGCTTGGGCGGAGAGAGTTTGTGGGAGAAGGTTGAGGAAGCCTTATCTCACAAGGAGGCGACGAAAAAACACTAAACCACTGTCCCTCTCTCCATGGCCCCATCGTCTACCGAGCGAGGCGAAGCCGAGAGAAGGTGGAAAAGAGTGCTTCGCACTCTTTGACCAGTGTCTAGGACGCCCCGCCCTTTTTATGCCCTCATCGTCTAGTGGTTCAGGACGCCAGGTTCTCATCCTGGTAACACCAGTTCAAATCTGGTTGAGGGCGCTAAAAGCTAAAAGGGCGGGGTAACACCGGTTCAATGAATTTTCAATTCATTTCACCTTTCAAAAATTGAGAATTCTTTGAAATGTTCGACTCCGGTTGGGGCCGCAATACCTTTAACTCTTTAATTAAGAGTTTTTTTAATGATATAATGTGTTAATGGCGAAGAGAACCAGATTCTCTTCTTAATTTCGTAAATAATTAATTATTTACTTCGATGGCAGAAATCTTTTGGCACAGCCTTTCGATAGAAGAAATAATCAAAATTTTAGGGACAGACTTAAAGAAGGGCTTGCAGGAAAAAGAAGTTAATTCCCGTCAGCTTGAGTTTGGCAAAAACAAACTGCCAGAAGAAAAACCCCTCTCCCGATTTAAGATATTCTTGGAGCAGTTGAAAAGCCCTTTAATCTACATTTTAATTATAGCTGGCATCATCACCTTGGTTTTGGGAGAATACACTGACAGCATTGTTATTTTTGGTGCTGTCATTTTAAATACCATTGTTGGTTTTTTCCAGGAAAACAAGGCTTCCAAAGCTTTAATTGCCTTAAAGAAAATAGTAAAGCACGAAGCCAAAGTTCTGAGAGAAGGAAGCGTTAGAGTGGTTGATTCAGAAGAACTGGTTTCAGGAGACATAGTTCATTTGGCTCCGGGCGACAAAGTTCCTGCAGATGGCAGAATTATTGAGGCGAGCAATCTCCAGGTCAATGAGATGCCTTTGACCGGAGAATGGTTGCCAGCTAAGAAAAAAGGAGAAACTCTGGCCAAAGAGACTGATCTGGCAGACAGAGACAACATGGTTTATATGGGCACCACGATTGAAGAAGGGAAGGGTAAAATGGTGGTCACGGCTACAGGTATTTCGGCTGAGATTGGCGAGGTGGCAGAGATGGTCAGAGAAGCCAAGGAAGAGAAAACTCCTTTCCAAAAGAGACTGGCTAATTTTAGCAAGCTCATTGGCCTGGTTATTACCTTTATTGCTCTTTTCATTTTTATTGAAGGACTACTGACTGGGAATACTTTCTTGGAAATGTTTACGATGGCGGTAGCTGTGGCAGTAGCTGCCATACCCGAAGGTTTGCCTGTGGCTTTGACAGTAATCTTAGCTTTGGGCATGCAGAGAATCTTGAAAAAACAGGGTTTAGTTAGAAAGCTTTTGGCAGCCGAAACTTTGGGTAGCACCTCCATTATTGCCACTGACAAAACCTGCACTTTGACAGAGGGGAGAATGGCTTTGGCTGAAGTTTTTTATTTAGACAAAAGAAAAAAGAAGCAGGGCTTGATTTTAAAGATAGCTGCCTTGACTAACGAAGCTTTTATTGAGAATCCCCAAGCTAAGCCCAAAGACTGGCAAGTTAGAGGCAGACCAACTGACAGAGCTTTATTGCTGGCTGGGATAGAGGCTGGCTTTAATAGAGAAAGTATTGAAAAAGAGGAAGAAGTGATTTATGAGATGCCTTTTGATCCCGTTAGAAAGTATGCCGCCACTTTTACTAGGGGAATAAGAAAAAAAGAAAGAGTTAATATTTATTTGGTGGGAGCGCCGGAGGTCTTACTTGGTTTTTCTAAAATAAAGCCTGCTGGATTAAAGCAAGTTGAGGGTCAGCTGGCTGATTTGACTAAGAAGGGGTACAGGGTGGTAGGAGTGGCTTTTAAAGAAATAAGGAATAAAAAGCAAAAGTTTAATAAACTGGAAGAGAGAGTAAAAGACATTCACTTTCTTGGCCTGATTGCCCTACACGACCCATTAAGAAGAGATGCTAAAGAAGCTATTCACCTTTGCATTCAGGCAGGGATGAGGCCAATTATTGTGACTGGAGACCACAAGTTAACTGCCAGAGCCATAGCTCAGGAGTTAGGATTACCTTGCAAAGAAAAGAATCTAGTTCAAGGCCAGGATTTGGAGCAGATGACAGAAAAAGAGTTTGATAAGAGATTAAAGGAGATAACAGTTTATGCCAGAGTAGAGCCAAAACACAAAATCAGAATAGTTGAAGCTTGGCAGAAAAAGGGAGAGGTGGTTGCTATGACCGGAGATGGGATAAATGATGCCCCAGCTTTGAAGCGAGCAGATATTGGAGTAGCTTTGGGTTCGGGCACAGAAGTGGCAAAAGAAACCTCTGACCTGATTCTTTTGAATGACAGTTTTTCTATTATTCTGGCAGCGGTAGAGGAGGGAAGAGCTATTCTGGACAACATCAGAAAAGTCATTACTTATCTGCTTTCAGACAGTTTCTCGGAGGTCATTTTGGTTGGGACAGCTCTTCTGGCTGGTTTTCCCTTGCCAATTTCACCAGTTCAGATTCTTTGGGTGAACTTGATTGAAGACGGCTTACCAGATATCGCTCTGGCCTTTGAATCAAAAGAAAAAGACTTAATGAAACAAAAACCAAGAAAACACAACACCTCTTTATTAACTCAGGAAATGAAAGCAATAATTTTTATTATTGGTTTGATTACTGATTTAATTCTTTTAGGTTTATTCTTCTGGCTCTGGCAAAAGAATCACGATATCAGCTATGTCAGAACAATGATTTTTGCCTGTCTAGCCATTGATTCCCTTTTTTATGTTTTTTCCTGCAAGAGTTTAAGGCGTAATTTATGGCACATTAACCCCCTTTCAAACAGATTTTTAACAGTTGCTGTTGGTGTTGGATTTTTAATGTTATTCCTGGCCATCTATTTGCCAGCTCTTCAAACTTTGTTAAAAACTGTTCCTCTTTATTTGAACGATTGGTTAATTATTCTGGCTTTAGGAATAATAGAATTAATTTTAATTGAAGCTACTAAATGGTATTTTATTGGTAAGAAGAAAATAGCATGAACCTATATATTGGCATTTTTATAGCCTCTTGCGTTTTGCTTTATTTCTCCGGGGAATGGATTGTAAAAGGATTAATGAGAATTGGTCGGTTTTTAGGTTGGAAAGAATTCGTGGTAGCTTTTTTTGTCATGGCTTTTGCTGCTTCCCTGCCCAATCTTTTTATCGGTATCACTTCGGCCTTGCGCCAAATTCCCCAGCTTTCCTTTGGTGATATTGCGGGAAATAATTTAGTGGCTCTCACTTTAGGAGTGGCTTTAGCCGCTTTTTTTGCCAAAGGTGGTCTTCTGGCCGAAAGCCGAACCATCCAGACAACATCGATTTTCACAATGATGGCTGCTGTTTTGCCGTTGATTTTAATCTTAGACGGAAATCTATCAAGAATTGACGGAATTCTGCTGATTGCTTTTTTTGTTCTCTATCTTGTTTGGCTTTTCTCCAAAAAGGAGAGATTTGTTAAGGTTTATAACGATCATAAAATACCTGTTTTAAAAGAATTCAAACTTTTTATAAAAGATTTGGGAAGAGTAATTTTAGGCATAATCTGTTTAATAATTGCGGCTCAAGGAATTGTTGCTTCTGCCCAATTTTTTGCAGTCCATTTTAATTTATCGTTAATTTTAATCGGAGTTTTAATTACTGGTTTGGGGAGTGCTTTGCCCGAAATTTATTTTGCAATTATTTCAGCCAGGAAGGGCGAAACCTGGATGATTTTAGGAGATTTAATGGGGGCTGTCATCATCCCAGCCACCCTGGTTTTAGGAATCGTAGTTTTAATTTCTCCAATT
>CAZCSH010000016.1:4317-13497 GCA_964501545.1 uncultured Candidatus Saccharibacteria bacterium | reverse complement strand
TATTTTGAGTGAAATTAAAATAATATAATTAACTGATGATGCCAGGGTAGCTCAGCTAGTTAGAGCATCCGCATGGTAAGCGGAAGGTCGGCGATGCAAATTCGCCTCCTGGCTCCACAATTACCACTATGGCCGTTAAGAAGAAACCATTAATCAAGCTTCAGTGTAGTGCTTGCAAAAGGATTAATTACTTCACCCAGAAATCAAAGAAAGCAGAAGGGGGCGAGGAGAAGTTGGAATTGAAGAAATTCTGCAAGTGGTGCAGAAAGCATACCCTCCACAAAGAGGCAAAAAGATAATATGGAAATAAAAATTATAAAAGCTCCAATAAATAAAAAAGAGCTTATTGATATAGCAAAGGGGCAATTTGGCAATTTGGTAAAGGCAGTGGTTGATGTTGGCCAAGGGATAATGGCCGTGGGCGGCGAAATGCACGCTGATGGAGAGGTGATATTGATGGAACAGGAGGGTTCAAAACGGGACGATACTTGGGGCATTAATCTTTATCCAGAAAAAAGCGGAGAAGAATTGATAGAATTAGATTCTATAATTAATATTAAGCCCTTCTATAATAATCGTTCGCGAAACGTGGAAAACCCGAAAACAAGAGAGAAAATTAAGATGATTGTAAATAAATTAATTGCGGAGTAAGAACATGGAGGTTATCCATAAAGAATTAGCTAAAGGAAAGTGGTTTCAGCTTTCGCTTTGTGAACAGCTTGGAAATATTGGCAGTGAAATCAATCGAGCGCTCCGTTGGAAAGATAGAGACAAAGACAATTTTGAAGACGCAGTGAACCGAGCCCTTGAGCTTTTTGACTTAACGTTAAAAGACCCGCGTTGGAAGAAACGTTTAAAGGAAATCGCTCGCGCTAGAGAATTATTTTGCGATGCCATCACGGGTGGAAAAGAATACAAAAGTTCGCTCCAAGACCTCGACCGTTATTTCTTTTATTACGCCCTTTGCGCAAGACGTAATATGTGAATAGAGATCATTGAAAAAGTTCTGCAAGTGGTGTAGAAAACATACGGTGCACAAAGAAGTGAAAAAGTAATATGGAGAATAGCAACCAATATCTTCATGAAGTAGCGATTACAGCCATCATTGTAAAAGATAAAAAATACCTGATTACAAGACGGTCGCCGAATAAAAAAAGATTTCCAGGAATGTGGACGGTACCGGGCGGGAAGATGGAGACAAGCGATTATTTACAGTTACCAAAAGACACGGAGTATTACTGGTATAATGTCTTAGAGAGAACACTGCGCCGAGAAATAAAAGAGGAAGTGGGAATTGATATAGACAATATTGAGTACGTGACAAGTTTAGCAACGGTTCATACTGATGGTAGTCCATCGTTGGTAATTTCTTGTATGGCAGATTATATTGGCGGAGATGTAAAACTAAAAGAAGATGAGTCTGATCAATACGCTTGGGTAAGTTTGGAAGAAGCAAAGAATCATAAACTCCTTGACGGAATATACGACGAGTTAGTGATGGTTGAAAATCAAAGAAAAGGCAAGAAATACGAATGGCAAAGATTTTGAGTTGAAAAAAATTCCGCAAGTGGAAAAAATCCGCTATAATAAAAAAGAGATTTTATGCTCAATAAATTTGTCAAAGGAAAAGTTTACGTCTTTATTGATGCCGCTAATACGTTTTATGCCCAACGAACTTTAGGATGGAAAATATCTTACGAAAAGTTGATGCGATACTTTAAAAAAGAATGCGGAGAAAACACTAAATGTTTTATTTATGCCGCCTATGATGAAAGCAAACAAACTGAACAAAAGTTTTTAGATATGCTGGATATAAATGGCTATATTTTACGCACCAAAGCCGTTAAGAAAATTCAGATAACCGTTAACCGCGATAAACATAAGGGCAATTTGGATATGGAGTTAGCTTTTGAAATGGTAGATTTAGCAGATAAATATGATACAGCGATATTGATGTCTGGAGATAGTGATTTTTCTGTTCCCATTGATAGGATTAAAAAGAAAGGAAAACGAATCATTGTTATATCCACACGAGGGCGGATTTCCCGCGAACTTTTAGAAAGAGCAAAATATATTGATTTACGTAAATTAAGAGAAGAAATTTCGCAATAAAAAATCTGGAGCTATCCCGAAAGATACTCCAGAGTGCTATCACATTATCAGTATAACAAACCCAAAAAACCTGTCAAGTCTAGTTGTCCACTTGTAAAATCAAGAGAATAAATATAGTTTCATTAAGGAACTGCCACTTTTATTAAAAAATCCGTGTATTGAGTTGAAGAAGTGATGCAAGTGGTGTAGAAAACACACGGTACACAAGGAATGTCGTTAAAGGGCACACACTTGAGTTTAGGGAAATTATATTTGTAAAATAAAAATCGCCAAAGGGATATTTAAAAACAGTTGACAAAAAATTCATTTCTTAATAAGATAAAAGTAGTATGACCTATAGATTTACTACAATAATTACTCGAGAAGGTAAATGGTATGTTGCTCGTTGCGTTGAGTTGGGTGTAGTCAGTCAGGGTAAAAACATACAAGAAGCTCAGGATAACCTTAAGGAAGCAGTTGAGCTTTATTTAGAAGACCGACCCAAAGCTAAAAGATATCTTTCTAAAGAAGCCCCTTTGGTTACTACTCTTGAACTAAAGCATGCCTAAGGCTCTTTCGGGCAAAGAAGTTATTAAAATACTATGCCGAGAATTCGGCTTTTATTTTATTTCTCAGAAAGGGAGCCACGTTAAACTCAAGAAAAAAGTTGGTAGAAAAGAAATTATCACCGTAGTTCCCCTTCATAAAGAGTTAGCTCCAGGTACCTTAAAAGGAGTTTTGGATTTGGCTCAAGTCAATGAGGAAGATTTTTGGAAGAAGGTATAATAAAATTACTAAAAAGCATACTATGATTTTCAAGCCACTAAGGCTTGTTTTTTGTTTTGAAATTTTGTAATCTATATTTAGCGTTTAGCTACATACACTTTGCATAAAGAAGCTGAAAGATAAGCTTTTTGGGGGCGTAGGCTAACGGTAAACTCCTTCTCTCCAAAAGAAGGGTTCCAGGTTCGAATCCTGGCGTCCCCGCAACAACATGAAGAGTTTTAAAAAGCCAAATCTGTTTTTGGGAATGCCTTTGGCCCTGTTTTCCCTCGAGGCTTATTTTGGCATGGTTATTGGCTACTTTGCTGCCAATTTCCTATCTCCTAGAGTGCAATCTCTTACTTTCAATGTAGGGGCCTATAAGATTCATCTGCACCATTGGTGCTGGGCTTTGACTGTATTGCCCGCCTTCTTGGCCTATAAGTTCATTCCCTTGCCCATCTACTTAACTTCTGGATTTTTAGGCGGGATAGTTTTCCAGGGCATCTTTTGTTATTCTGACTGGCACAAGATTATAGTTAAAAAACCCAAAAGAAATGCCTAAAAAACCAATCATTATTTCAATCATTGTTCTCCTTGTTTTTGTCTTCGTTTATCAAACCTTTATTAAGAAATCAGAGCCTGAGTTTACTTTAGTTTCTGTGGTCAGGGGAGATGTGACAGAAGAGGTTTCAGAGACAGGCCAGGTCCAGAAAGGGGATAAGGTTAATTTGGGTTTCAAGAATGCAGGCCGGCTTGAGGCTATTTATGTCAAAGTGGGACAAACTGTGGGAGCGGGTCAATGGCTGGCTAAGTTAGAAACTTCCCAATTGGATTTTGAATTTCAAAAAGCCCAGTCTGCTTTGGACATTGCCCAAGCTAACCTGGATAAACTTTTAGCAGGAGCTACAGCAGAAGAAATTCAAATAGCTCAAACTAAGGTAAACAACAAACAAATAGCTTTAAATGTAGCTAAACAAGACCTTGAGGCAGCGTATGAGGACGCTCTTAATGTTTTGGAAGATGCTTATTTGCAGGCTGATAATGCCAAGAACACAGTTAGCTCAATCCAGATAGCATACTTTACAGGCGGTGATCAAGAATCCCTTCAGGTTAAAGAGAAGGAAGCAGATATTAAGCTAGCAGTTAGCGAGATTAAGTCTTATCTTGATTTGGCCCGAGCTGATTCTTCTCATTCTAATGTTGATTCAGCTCTTGCTAAGACAAAGGACAACCTTTCTACTATTTCTGATAATTTAAGGGCTATCCGGGAAACTTGTGAGGTAGCCAGCTACAGAAATACTGTTTCAACTACAAATAAAACCTCCCTTGATACCAGGAGAGACGAGATTAATACTGCTTTGACCAATATTGTTAATGCTCAACAAACAATTAGCTCTGAGGATTTGGATATTAATACGGCTCAAGGCAACTTACAATCAGCCGAAGATGAATTAGCTTCTATTTTGGCTTCCCCGAGAGCAGAAGATAAAACTTTGTATCAGGCAAAAGTCAACGAAGCTCAAGCTCAACTTAAGCTTTTGGAAGACCAGATAAAAGAAGCTACTTTAAAGAGCCCGATAGCAGGTCAAGTCATAGAAATTAAAAAGAGAGTGGGGGAGACTGTTCAGCCTTCTCTCCAAGACGCAGTTATAACAATTCTTCCCAGTGTTGCCCTGGAAATAAAAGCGAAGATTTATGAAGAAGATGTGGTTAAGGTTGAGGTTGGAGACCCAGTAGATATTTCTTTGGTCGCTTTCCCTGAAAAGGTCTTTAAAGGTAAGGTAATCTCTATTGATCCGGCAGAAAAGTTGGTTGAAGGCGTGGTTTATTATGATGTGGTTCTGGTGTTTGAAGAAGAACCGGAGGGGGTAAAACCTGGGATGACAGCAGACTTGATAATTAAAACTGCTCTTCGAGAAAATGTCTTGATTATTCCAGAGGATGCTCTTCAGACCAAAGAGGGGAAAGCTGTGGTTGAAGTTCTACAAGGTGGAGAGGTTGCAGAAAGAGAAGTTCAGCTGGGGCTGACTGGAACCAATGATATGGTAGAGGTCCTCTCTGGCCTGGAGGAAGGAGAACAATTAATTTTAAGATAAATGCCCGAATCCATTGTTCAACTAGAGGATGTCTGGAAGATTTATCCGATGGGCAAAGTTGAATTAACTGCCTTAAAAGGAGTCAGCCTCGATATTAATCGGGGTTCTTTTGTAAGCATTATGGGCCCTTCGGGCTCTGGGAAATCCACTCTTTTGAACATGATAGGAGTTTTGGATTCTCCGACCCGAGGCAAAGTATTTTTGAAGGGAAGAGATATTTCTAAGATGACAGAAGATGAACTGGCCCAATTAAGGGGAAAGACAATAGGGTTTGTTTTTCAGGAGTTTAACCTTCTTCCTAATTTAACAGCCTTGGAAAATGTTACTTTGCCCATGGTTTTTCAAGGAGCCTTTCCAGAAGAAAGACGAAAAAGAGGAGAGGAGATTTTAAAAGCCGTTGGTTTGGCAGACAGAATGTATCATTTACCAACAGAACTGTCTGGGGGAGAAAGGCAAAGAGTGGCTGTAGCTAGAGCTTTTGCCAACGACCCCGAACTGGTAATTGCCGATGAGCCAACAGGAAACCTAGACTCTACTTCTGGCAAGATGATTATGGAGCTTTTAATAAGCTTTCACCAGAAACAAGACAAAACCATTATTGTTGTCACCCACGACTCCAATATCGCCAACTACAGCAAGGAGATAGTGAATATTAAAGACGGTCAAATTATCGTAAACCACCAGCAGGCAGCCAAAGTTTTATGGAGCAAATAGTCGATGAAGCTAAAGATTCATCTTCACCCTTCGCTCCCTTATATATTTTTTTAATTTATGAATGGAAGCTCGGTAAAAGAATATTTTAATATTGCTTTCAGAAATCTTAAAACTAGGTCGTTGAGAAGCTGGCTGACTATTTTTGGCATTGTCATTGGTGTGTTTTTAATAATCTCCCTTCTTTCTTTGTCCGAAGGAATTAAAACCACCATCAACCAGCAATTAAGGTCTTTGGGAGGAGAGATGATTTTCGTAATGCCCGGGGACATTTCCAATATTATGGCAATGTTTACCAGCGGAACGAAGCTGGAGAAAGAGGATATTGAAACCATTGAGAGAACGCGGGGAGTGGAAACCGTTTTAACCATGTCTTATCAGTCCCTGGTTGCTAGATACAAAGACGAAGGCAAAATGGCTTTTATAAGCGGTTTGTCCTGGGAAAAAGGAATAGAAATTATGGAAAAGTTCCAGGGTTGGAGTTTGAAGGAAGGGGAGTGGCCCACCCCGGGCAAAAGAGAGATTATAATCGGCAAACAGGTGGAGACCGAAATTTTTGAAAAACCGGTGAAGGTGGGCAGCGATATAATAATAAAAGGAAAAAGGTTCAAGGTGGTTGGCATTTTGAATTCTTTGGGTTCAAAACAAGATGATTCCTCGCTCTATCTGGATTTGTCCCTTTATCAGGATTTGACTGGAGAGAAAAGAGGTACGGCTCAAATGGCCATGGTAAAGGTCAGAGATGGGAGCGACATTAACAAGGTGGCCGAAAACATTAAAGAAAACCTTATGGAAACCAGGAAAAGAAGGGTTGGGACGGATGTGGCGGATTTCAGCGTAATAACTTCGGAAAAGATGGGAGAAATTGCCGGCAGCATTATGGCCGTCATTCAGTTTGCTATAATAGCTTTCGCTTCAATCGCCATTATTGTCGGCGGAATCGGTATTATGAACACTATGTTTACTTCCGTACGGGAAAGAACTGGGGAGATCGGCATTATGAAGGCTATTGGAGCTAAAAACTCAGCTGTTTTAACTATTTTCTTGTTTGAGGCAGGCATCATTGGTTTTGGCGGTGGAATCGGCGGAACGATTTTGGGGGCAGGTTTAGCCAAAGCCATTGAAATGTACGGTCAGGTTCATCCTCTATTTTATTTTTCAGCTTCCGTTACCCCGGGTTTAGTTATTTTTGGTTTGGTTTTTTCTTTTTTGGTCGGCTGTTTTTCCGGATTCTTTCCGGCCAGACAAGCAGCCAGATTAAAACCGGTAGAAGCATTAAGAAGGTACGAATAGCATGGTTTTAAATATTAAAAAATATCCTGATCCAATATTAAGAAAGAAGTGTAAGGAAGTGAAAGAAATAACTCCGAAGATAAAGGAGTTGACTTTGAATATGATAGAAACCATGAAAAAAGCAGATGGTGTAGGTTTAGCTGCTCCCCAGGTGGGAGTTTTAAAAAGAATAATCGTTGCCGAAACGGAGCGGGGGCCAAAAGGATTTATTAATCCTAAAATTTTAAAGAAAAGCAGGAAAAAGGAGACAATAGAAGAAGGATGTTTAAGTTTCCCCAGCCTCTTTTTAAAAATAAAAAGGGCAAAAGAAGTAGAGATTGAGGCTTTGGATGGAAATGGAAAAAAAATCAAAGCCCAAGGATTTTTGGCCAGAATCTTACAGCATGAAATTGACCATTTGGATGGAATTTTATTCATTGATAAGATTCCTTTTTGGCAAAAGTGGAGCCTTAAAAAGAAGCTAAAAGAGCATGGCTTTAATAGATAATTTAATTTCAGAGGGCTATTTAAAAACACCTCGTATTATTGAAGCCTTTAGAAAGATAAAGAGGAAGGATTTTTTACCCGAGGAAATGAAAGAGTTTGCCGAGCTGAACGAGGCTTTGCCGATAGGTTCAGGTCAAACAATTTCTCAGCCTTTAGTAGTGGCTTTTATGTTAGAGTTATTGGAGCCAGGGGCAGGAGATAAGATTTTAGATATTGGTTTTGGCTCTGGCTGGACAACTGCTCTTTTGGCAGAAATAGTGGGAGAAAAAGGCAGGGTGGTAGGCATTGAGTTAGTGCCCGAATTAAAAGAGTTTGGAGAGGGGAATATTAGAAAGTACAACTTTATTGAAAAGGGAAGAGTGGAGTGTATTTTAGGAGACGGTTCAAGGGGGATTAAGAAGGAAGCTCCCTTTGATAAAATCTTAGCCTCTGCTACCCTAGCCGCAGCGAAGGGTGGAAAAGAGGATTTATCCTCTTTGACTGCAGCCAGAGAATTGCCTAAATCCTGGAAAAAGCAATTAAAAGTTGGGGGAAGAATTGTTGCTCCCATAGCTTCTTCCATCTGGTTATTTGTTAAAAAGGGTGAAGAAGAGTTTACGGAAAGAGAGTATCCTGGTTTTGTTTTTGTTCCCTTGATAGAAGGTCAAAGAGGATAAATCCTCTTTTCCACTTTCGTCCGCCTAAGGCGGACTCAGTAAATGAAAAAATATCTTTTTATTTTATTTTTCTTGGTTGTCGTTTTCTTTATTTCGGGGATTTTTCTGCCCCGAGACCCCTTTTCTCAAGGCCAGCTGATTTTTCAGGTTGAAAAGGGGGAGGGCTCTAAGGACATCGCTTTGAATCTCGAGAAAGAAGGTTTAATCTTTTGGGGGCCTCTCTTTAGACCTTATGTTTTAGCTAAAGGAGTTTCTGGTAGTCTTCAGGCTGGGCATTATCAGTTGAGCCCCGCAATGAATATTCCTCAAATAGTTGAGAAGATGGTTCGGGGCGAGGTAATAAAAGAAAAAATGACTATTATCGAAGGTTGGAACCTGAAAGAGATTGCTCTTTATCTTGAGGGAAAAGGTGTCGCCGGAGCAAAAGAGCTGTTAGAAAAAGAAGACTTGGAAGGTTATCTTTTTCCTGATACTTATTGGCTGAGGAAGGATGAGAGCTTGGAAGAGGTTATTCAAAAGATGAGGGATAATTTTGAGGAGAAAACTGAGAACCTTGAGATAACTCCAGACATCGTTATTATGGCTTCTCTTTTGGAGCGGGAATTACAGACCAAAGAAGACAAAGAAATAGCTTCAGGCATCTTATGGAAAAGATTAGAAATTGGCATGCCCCTCCAAGTGGACGCTGATATGTGGACGTATGAAAATGCGGGATTGCCGCTAAAACCAATTTGTAATCCTGGGCTGGAAAGTATATTAGTCGCTATCTCACCAAAAGAAAGCCCTTTCTGGTATTATTTGTCTACTCCAGAAGGAGAAACCATATTCAGCAAGACCTTGGAAGAACACAATATAGCTAAAGCTCAATATTTAAAATAACTCTTTGGCTAAACCGAGTTTAACCAAAACCCTTGACAAGGTTTTTAGTCCAGCTATAATAACTTATTGGGTCCAGTTGCGGAGGAGCGCGGCGCACACGCACGGTAAAGGGTTGGTGGTCGGCCACAATTGGATTCAAATCAAACACCTCCTCCAGGTTAGCCGCCAACCCCTTTCCATATTAATTATCCGTAGACAGCAGG
>CAZCSH010000016.1:0-4217 GCA_964501545.1 uncultured Candidatus Saccharibacteria bacterium | reverse complement strand
CTGTCTGCGGAAGCAGACTTTTTTATTTACCAAGCTTTTGTTTCACAAAAGCGCAGGTGAAGATGAAGGCAAACTTTGAAAAAGGCAAACTTCATCGCCTACACTATGGCTTTAACCAAATCCCAAAAAGAGAAGATACTGGCTGGTTTGAAAGAAAAAATAGCCCAAGCTAGAGCTGTGATTTTGGTTGGAATATCTGGTCTTAAGGTAAAAGATATATCTCAATTAAGAAAGATATTAAAACAGAAGAATTCTAACATTCAAGTGGTTAAAAAGACTTTGGCGGAATTGGCGTTTAAAGAAAACAAGCTTAAGTTTGACAAAGAGAAATTTCAAGAAGAAATAGCTTTGGTTTTTGGGTTGAAAGATGGAATTATTCCTGCTAAGACCGTTTACCAGTTTAGCCAGGAAAATAAAAACCTTAAGATTTTAGGTGGTTATATTGAAAATGAGCCAAAAGAGGCCGATTATATTATTGCCTTGGCCCAACTTCCCACCAGGGAAGAGTTTATAGCTAAATTATTTTTCGCTGCTAAATCTCCACTTCTTGGGCTTTACAATGCTTTACAACGAAATCTAAATATTCTAAAGGTCAAAAGTTAATTATTAGACATTATTAAAACCATGGCAGAAGAAAAAAAAGAAACTCCAAAAAAAGTTGACCCAGAAAAATTAGCAGAGACAATTGCGAATGCTACAATTGTGGACTTGAACAGTACTGCGAAAATTTTGGAAGAGAAATACGGAATTTCGATTCAAGCTCCGGTGGCGGCAGCTCCGGTAGCCTCCGTCTCTGCTGAAGCTACGGCAGGCGAGGAGGCAAAAAGCAGCTATAGCATTGAGTTAAAAGCTGTTGGAGAGAAAAAGATTGAGGTGATTAAGGTTGTCCGAGATATAACCCAGAAGGGACTGAAAGAGGCTAAAGACTTGGTGGACGCTGCAGCCTCCAGTCCTCAGGTAGTGAAAGAAAACGTTAAGAAAGAAGAAGCAGAAGAAATCAAAAAGAAGCTTGAGGCAGCCGGCGCCAAAGTGGAGTTAAAGTAAATAGTTATTTTACTTGACTCTTTTTTTTGGTTTGTTATCATAAAGATGGAAATATGAGGAAAATTTATCTTTACCCAATTAAAATTGAGATTTGTGAAGAGGGGGGGGATTTTAGCCATTTGTCCTGCTTTACAAGGTTGCTATGCTGAAGGAGAAACCATTGAAGAGGCGGTAGATAATTTAAAGGATGTAATCAAGATTGCTTTAGAATACAAAAAAAAATATGTGAGAAAATTTTCTATTCCCCGAGTTAGTATTGAAAAAAGGAAGATGCTCAGTGACTTAAATGTTGCCGTAGTTAAATGATTTTATGCTCCGCTTTCCTGCAGCGAGATATCGTGATGTAATTAGAGTAGCCAAGAAACTTGGCTTTTCTTTTTATCGAACAGCTAAAGGCGACCACGAAATCTGGGGAAGGTCGAGCGATGGCAGAATAGCAATAATTCCTCATCATTCAGGCGATATAAAACGGAAAACTTTAAAATCTATTTTAGAGAGTTTCCAAATTTCGCCAAAAGAATTTTTGAAATTAAAAAAGGGAAAATAATTTTATTTTCAATAATATTAAGAGAGACAGAAGAGATTAAAAAGAAGCTGGAAGCAGCCGGCGCCTGCCAAAAAGTCACGATGAACAGCGGCCTGAGCGCTCAAACTTCGCCTTCGTGTGAAGACCTTAGTTTTTTACTTGGCATTCAGGGATGCACCACTCAAGATAAAACATTATTTACAGTAACAGTAAAAGCAAAAAACGCTGGCTCTGGCACAGCCGGCTTTACAGGAGTTGATATTATAGGAGAAGGTGTTTCGGTTTCTTCTGTTTCTTCCGGGGGTACTTATACTTTAACTGCTCCTGAAATTATTCCTGAAGGCGAAGAAGAAGAGGAGGAAGAAGTTATTCCTGAAGGAGAAACCGAAGAAGGCATAGGTGAAGAAGAGGAAGAGATTTTACCAGAAGGAGAAACCGAAGAAGGTGAAGGAGAAGAAGTTGTACAAGAAGAGGGCGTTCCCGCAGGAGGATTATTGGCGGCAATAGGAGCCATACCCCTCAATTTGAAGGTGCTCTTGGGTATAGCCGTGGTTGTTATAATTGGTTTGATTATCCTTTGGTTAATTAGAAAGAAGAAAACTAAAGTTTAATTTTATAGACTTTCATTCCATTAAGAAGATAGATTGTTTTTCCGTCAGAGGAGACGGTAAAGTCCAAAAGATTATCAAACTCTTCGCTCTGGTATTGCTTAAAAACCTCTCCTGTTTTTTTCAACAGGACAATTCTCTTTTGGCTGGGTTCTAAAAGATAAAGATAAGGTAAGTCAAGAAAGGTGAAGATTTTTGATAAGGATTTGATTTCAGGGAAGATTTCCAGGCTAAGGGTTTTTTGGAGATAGCCTCCATAATACTTCTCGATTGAGTTATCTTTTGTCAAGATCCAGACTGACCCGTCCACTGCCATTGATTTGAAATCAAAGGCTTTTTTTGTTCCCAGCCAGGATTGGGGATTGCCCCAGTTGTTGTCTAAGTAAGGATATTTTATTATTTGGCCTGCTTTCTTCTCAAAAAAGTAAAGATTTGATTGGTAGCTGGCCAGGTCACTAAAATCAAAGTCAGAATAGGGAGGCGAAAGAGTAATTGGTTCTTGGAAGAGGTTATCCTGGAGTTTGACTATTTGGTCTGGTTGGGAAAAGAGTAAAAGGGAATCAGAAAGGGAGACCGCTAAGTCAAAGTTCTTCTCAATACTTAAAAGTTCACTCTCTCCTTCTTGGCTTAGTTGAAAGACGTTGTTAGCATAAGGGGAAAAGAAAATGATCTTTTCTTGGGAATAAACCATTTTCTGGGGGACAAACTCTCTTGGCTTGAACTCAAAGAAAAGCTCGGGTTCAGCAACAATCAGCAGACTGTTTAGTTGGTAAAGGTTGTTTGAAATAGTTTCTTTTAAGTCAAAGATCTGGTTCGCCAGACTGGAGGGAAAGTTGGAAGCAATGTTTATTAAAGGAGTGAGGTCTTCCAAGCTTTCTTGGAAAAGAAGGTTGGCTTGCTCTTTGGCTTGGGGCTTGGATTCGGCCACCATTAGATAAGTTTGAGCCTCTTCCACTTTTTCTTCTATTTGCTCCAGCTGGGCTGCGTATTCTTGCAGCTTCAATTCTTCTCTCTTCTCAAAAATGAAAAAGCCAATAGTTAAGAAGATGATAAAAGAAAGAATTAGGACTGCTCTCTTATCTAAGGCGGGAGCCGGCAATAAGAGTTTTTTTGGTTTTTTAATTCTGAGAGAAGGAAGCTTTATCTGAGGCCTTATGGTCAACTTTGGCCTTTTAAGTTTCTTAAAAGGAAGAGCCACTTCTGGCACTTTGAATGGTCTTAGAAGGGGCTGAAAAGCTTTTTTCAAGGAAAAGATTCTGTTCTGGCTGAGAATGGCCTTTTCTTTGCTTGGTGCTTCTTTGCTTAAAACTATCAAGAGATAGAGACCGGAAACGGGCAAGAGTTTCTCTTTCCTCTCATTAAAAAAGTCCTTTATTCTCTTTTGATCAATAGTTTCTCTTTCGGTTTGAGCTAAGGGCTGGGGGATTGAGACTTGAGCTAACTCTTGGAGGAGCTTTTGGGCCTGGATAAAATCAAAAAGCTCTTTTGTCAAAACCAAAAGAATGTCATTCTCTGTTAGTTTCCCGGAAATAATATTACCAAAGACTTTTAAAGGGTAGGGTTCTATTTCTTGAAAACGCAGCCTTTGGTCAATGTCTATTACCTGTCCTTTTCTCAGAAGGATTATTTTAAAGTTGCCAACCTTGGTAAAGTTAAGCTCAAAGTTTTTAATAGAGAGAACAGAAAAACCTAAGTTCCCAAGCCAACTAACATCTCCTCTTTTAGCAATCCCTTCCAAGTATTCATTGGCCCTTTTCAAGCTTTCCCTGAGAGATTGACTGGGTTTGTTTAGGGTGGTTTTGTAATACTTGTCTTTTATAGTTTGGGCTAGGTTATCTAAAAAATGTCTGTGTTGAGGCAGGGTGTTTTTGAGCAGGCCTGCCATATAAAGGCTGCCCATTCTCCTTTCAAAGTTTGTGGCTGGTTCAAAGCAAAAACTATCAAAAATTGTGTCTTTTTTCTCTTTAGGATTGAAATGAAACTCAAAAATCTGCATACTTAGTTTATTTTAGAATTTTTTACGAGAGATAACAAATATT
>CAZCSH010000015.1:0-13527 GCA_964501545.1 uncultured Candidatus Saccharibacteria bacterium | reverse complement strand
TTAAATTACCAGAAAAGTGCAAAATGTGTGTGCACATTACCAGTTGCGCTTGACAAATTTAATTAGTAGGTGTATAATATTAATATTCTGATTTTAAGGAGGAACAGATGAAAGGGATATTCAGGGGGGTCTGGTACGCTTTCTTCGGGGACCCACAGTCCCCGGAAGCCCGGCTCCGGGCGGCCCGCTCCAAGGTGGAGGAAGCCACCTTGGAGTTGGAGGCCGTCCGCCTCCAACAGGAGGCGGAGCGCCTCCGGGCCGAGGCCCAGAAGGCTCGCAGCAGTCAGGGAAATCCGTAAACTGCTGACGGGCAGGGGGCGACATCTTTTTAAGATGCTCGCCCCTTTTCCTTTACTCTTCTGCTCCTCCCACTTCTCTCATTACCTTTTTACCAAGCGTTTTCTGGAGCCTCCTTTCGATCTCTTTGTCAGACAATTTAAGGTCTCTCTTATACATATCCGTCAGTCTGCCAACAGAATCTTTCAAGGTTTGTAGATATCGTCCCCTGGCTTCATCTTCTTTCTCTTGTACGAATTTCTTTCCCTGAAGCCACGATTTAACTCCCTGTACTTCTATTCTTGCATCTTTCAGGGATTCAGCCACTTTTCCTGAAAGGTTCTGACTCAAAGCTTGGCCGTAGTAATTCTCAATATCAGAAAGAGCGCTTTCAAGAGTTTGAACTTCTTTGTCAATTTGCTCGGTAGACATTTTTCCTCTGTACATTTTCTTTGAAGCCTGGGATTGAGCTTGTTTTAGTAAATCGTTAATCTTCCCCTCAATGGGCTGTTCTTTCTTTTCTTCCCTTGCTTTTTCTTTTAGCTCTTTTAATCTTGTTTTTAGCCCTTCCAGATATTCTTCTTGCTTTTTTCGTAATGCCTCTCTTTCAAGTTGAGGCAACGCAGAATACGGTTTAGCAATTTCTTTTTCTAAGTTGTCTATCTGTCTTTTTATTTTTTCTATTTCTGTAATTTCTGGCGGAGCAGATGGAGCAACTCCTGAAGGAGATATTTCTCCGGTCCAGATTTCGGTGAGATCACGAAGTTTTTTTGCTTTACTTGTCTCAAGGTCTATTCCGCGGGCCTTTGCTCGGGCTTTTTCTCGTAACAAGCGACGAAGGTCAGTTGTTTCTCTTGGCAATAAGGGGGAAGCAACTCCCGCTCCTTGAGCCGCTGAGCTGTTGAGATGCGTAAAAAGACCGTCTGCGCCTTGCTTATAGAGGTCTTCGGGATTCATCTTACGGAATGTGTTTAATATTTCAGCCCGTCCTTCTTTTGTTTCCGGGCGTCGTATGAGGCCGCTTATTAAGTCTCCTCCGCGTATCTTCACTAATTGCTGAAGTACGCGTTTGCCCCCATGCTCCTCAAACTCTTTTCCCTCCGCCTTGCCCTTATCAATGGTGTCACCAAGAATTTTGGCTGTAATATCTGCGTTAGAGAGTTTCTCAGGGATTTCTCCGATAATTTTTCCGGCAGTGGTTAAAGTCTTCCTGTCTTTTTTACGAGTACCTTCTATAAACTCCTCGCCCGAAAATACCGGATTTCCGTCTTCGTCTCTTATTATGTTGCCCTCAGTGTCTCTGCCTTTAACTCTAAATTTTTCTCCAAACTCTTCAGGGTTTTCGAGAAGCCGGCCATAGAGTGCCTTGGCAATAGGTCGGTAAGCTGGCGGTCCAGCCCGTTGGGCAGTCAGGAGAGCGCGTCCCACTACTTCCCCAGAGAGCGTTTTGTTTCGCAATGCTTCTTGGATATCATCAGTATCGCCGTTTTTAACTGTTCCGTTTAACACCCCACTAATTCGATTCCAGTTTCTTAGGCGGTCGGGTTTTAAAAGCTCTTCGTTTATTATTCTGAAATTATCAGCAGAATGTTTATTGGTCGCCTCTTTGATTCCAGCTTGAATCTCGTCTTCATCCTTCGTTTTTACCTGTCTATATATTCTTCCGGCACCAGTCGCAACTCCTCTGCCTGTCCATTTCTCGCCAAAGCGAACAGTCTTACCTAATGCTTTTGCAAAAATTCCTTTTTCCTCGCCTGGCTTTTCTCCTTGTTTTGCTAATCTTTCTCCCCAAGCTTCAACCTTTGGGCTAACCCTTCTTCCAATCGCACTCCCAGCAGCTAGCCCCCCCGCTGCAGCTAGTCCGATTCCGGCTTTCTTGCTCAAGTTCATTACTGCATGGGCGCCGGCCGGAGCGGAAGAAATGGCTAACTGAAAGCCGATGAACAAGAAGACGATTACCACTAAATAAGGAAGAATACTGTAAAGAATTGGAGTGCTCCCAAATCCAACATCTCCGATGTCAGGATAAATATATTGTCCAGACACGCTTAATAAATAAAAGCCAAAGAAGAGAAAGAACAAAGCAATAACTCCCAGGAAAGACCACTGCAAGAGGTTGGACATCCATTTTGACCACCAGCTCTTTGTTTGGGGCAAAACCAAGGCGGCAAAAGCTAAGGGGGCCAAAATAGTTAGAACCCAAATCGCAATTATTCTGGTTAGGAAGGCTAAGAAATACATAAAGAACAACATGCCCATTACAAAATTAAAAACAATAATAACAACGGTTTGGGTCAAAATTTTAATTTGTTCTGGGCCGCTAGAAAAATTTGCCAAAATGTCACCATAACGTTCTCCAAAACCATGTAATTGCGCGAAGACATTAGAAGATTGTAGGGGCGTAATAAAAGTGTTCATAGCGATCTGGCTAATGTCAACTATTACCCCGACAAAGACTTGGCTGAAGTTAATTAAAAGAGCGACAATAATCAGCATCGGCAGGGCCTTTTTCATCCCAAAGGTCTCCAGTTTCAAAATATAGGCAAAGGCAATAGCGACAAATATCAGAACGAAAAGCATATTAGCTAAGTCTCGAGAAAAAGCCCAGCCGATTTTGACCACACAGCTCTCGAAACCTTCCGGGCACCTGGTTAGAGGAATGTTGAGATCGATTACTACCCATTTCAGTAGAGCTGAAGTAGCCGAAGAAAAAAATACAGAGATTGCCAAAATCAATTGGAAGAGTAAGCTAAAAATTCCAACTACCGATCCAATAATCGGGCTAAGCATAGCATCCCACCAAGCAGCTTGAGCGAATTTTAGAGGGGTCAAGAGGCCAAGGAAAGCGCTTCCAAGGAATAGGGCCCAAGTTTTATTCTTGGCAGGGAGTGATTTTAGGAAAAATTTTCTTACAAATTTCATAAAATTTAAAACTGAAATGGGTTTTAAGGCGTACATTCAATGCAGCAATAGGGATTGCCATTGGGGGTGTCGTAAATGCAATTACTATCTTTTATTTTTTCCCAGTCATAAAAAGCTCCACCGTAGGACTGGCATTTAGCTCTTGCTATATCAAAACCTAAACCTCTTGCTACTTCTTCGTAATTAAAACACTCTGGCCAGGGTTTAACTATCAGACTGGAAGCATCATCGTGCCATTCCCCTTGTCCTTCCGGCTCTCCCCCGCACTCCGCTTCTTGTCCTTCGCACGTATAGTTTATTAAATCCTTAATACAGTTATAATTCTCTTCACAACAATACACTTTCTCTCCGGGCCCTGCCCACGATGGAGTACAATTGGCTCCCTTGCCATAGTAATCATAAGTGTGTCCAAAAGATATCGAGGATCCAGGTTCATCCCTATTACAATTTTTGTGTTCAAAAAGGGTTACTTGAACCCCTCCCGAAACTGATAGAGAACTAACAGTATCATTCCTAAGCGGAAATTCATCGGGGGATAGGCCAAGTTCTTTGAAAGGATCTTCAATATTAACACATTCGCTATTGGCTGGGTAAAAATAACTACCCTTCGGTGGTGTGTATCCTACATTGATGAGTCGATCTCTTAAGTCGTAGAGAATTGCCCCCTCGGCGGGTTTTTGATCGGGACTGAATCCCATCTTGGCCGAGGAGACGGCGTCGTTCCACGTCCATTTGCTTATCAAACTCTGTCCAATTTCAAATAATCCTAAATCTGATATTTCATGGGTAAAGTAGCCGCAATTTATAAAGTGAGCGTCTCCACATAAAATTAAATGGTTTCCCCCTATTCTTAACGAAGAAATTTCGTCATTAACCTTAATATTGGTATTTTGGAAGACATATTTTAGGTCTCCATACTTGGTTTTTTCAGAAAAATCTTTAACTGGCTGGCTAGACTTAAGGAGATAATAACTTCCTTTGTAATCGGCATCTCGATAAAGGACAGCTCCGTTTTCTATAGGAGGAGGATTAATTTCTATCCCTCCGATCAAGCCCAGTCTTTCCCCGGGCTCAATTAGTTTTGTCAGTTGCGGGTTGATAGTTTCCAATATCAAAAAAGAAGAGAGGAGCAGAATTAACCCCAGAACCGCCGAAGTTAGCTGGTCTTTGGCGTCTTTTGTCCTTCCCGGGTCGCCGGCGGAAGTCAGCCATTTAACCCCTCCAATTACTAGCATCACAAAAACCGCCAGCCCCGCTATCATAATGGCAAGATTGTAGACATAAGCGATTAGCTCTGTTAGAGTAGAGGTTTCAGATAGGTTTTTTGTCCCGGGCAGTTCGGGATAGTCCTGTTCCAATTCCTTGGCCAGGGAAGAGTGAAGAGAAATTAAAGCCACCCCTAAAATCAGGAAGAAAAAAATGATTTTTTTGTTTTTCAATAAAGTTTTCATTTTTAAGCTGGATTTTTACCCCGTTAGAAACCTTTGGCAAAAAAGAATTTTAGTCTGTTTTTCAAATATCTTCTACCCATACCTGATTTGAGGTATTTCTCTCTTGTTCTAGCGTCTTGTTTGTCTGTGCTAATTTCACAATAAATAAGTTTCCAGGGAACTCCGTATTTTGTAGATTTGTTCCTTCCTGAATTATGTCTTAAAATTCTTTTTCGCAAATCCATCGTAGAACCTATATACCAATTTCCTTTGTTATTTTGCAAAACATAGACATACCACATGAGCCAGTTTCTAACGGGGTTTGCAGCTTGACCAGACTGACCAAAGCCAAAAAGGGAAAAACCTTACCACAGGCAAAGAATTCAAACCCAGGGGCAACAAAGCTTTCTTCAGCGGAAGTTTGCCAGTTCTAAAGAAAAGCCAACCACCAATAAAAATGGTGGCTATTCCGTTAACGATAGGAGCCAAGATTGTTCCAATGCCGAAAGCTAAGTCTGAAATTGCCAAAATAATATTAACAACTTCAAACAGCCCGGCCAGAAGCATCATTATAATTCCCTCTGCACTAAGTATGCTGGGTTTTTCTTTTTCTTGGCTTTGGGGAGCTGCGCCCGCCATGTGGGCTCTCTTGCCTAATCTGGCTAAACGAGGAAGAGCTCGGCCTGCGGCAGCAGCTACTGCAGGTAATGCCATAATATTTTATTATACCAAATTAAATAAAGTTTGCTAAAACGAAATTATCCACCAATCTCCCATAGCATAACCAAGGAGTCTTAAAATAAGATTTGTCGCCAGCCAGGCCAGAAGAATAATGATGTAGCCGGTAACAGCTGATTTAAGGATTGATTTTACCTTGACTATTGTTCCCGGCCCCCCGAAAGAGAAATAGGAAACCAAACCGGCAAGAACAGTCAGGAGGACAATTACAATTAAACCCAGTTTCCAAAGGACAAAGTCAAGGACCAATTTTAGCAAAACGAACAGATCAGAAAACTGGCAAGGCTTGGCTTCATTAATATACTTTGTTTCTGGATTGTCATACTGCCTGCCGCAAGGAACCAGGCCGCCTAACAGTTCTTCGGGAGCGGAAACAATCTGAAAACTTTCTGTCTTGCTCCAGCTGCCGCAGTTTTTGGATTCTGAATCTTGGCACGCCCTGACTGCCCAGCTGTGGTTTCCCAAGGGCAAATCCTGGATTGTTTTTGAGGTTCCACGAATAATGTCTCCTCGAGAAGTGCCATCTTCTAGATTAATCTGATATTGGTAAAAATTAGCTTCAGAGCCTGCCCAAATAAATCTGATTTCCCCTTTCCAAACCGGTGAATCTTTAGCTGTAGGATAGCTTAGGGTCGGTGTATCCAAATTTACTGCCAAAATAATAATTGGGGCCAATGCCAAAACAGTAATCAACCCCAATTTCACAGAAAATTTAAGCATTAGTCTATTTTACCCCGTTAGAAATCTTATCACAATAAAAAACATTTTCATCACAAACAAATCAGAAATTTCTAACGGGGTTTAATGTTTTTGTGAGATTTAGCCAGTCCTGAACACTTAGGGTTTCTGCCCTTTGTTCTGGCTGAATATTATTTTTCTCAAGCCAGCTTCTAACCTTGTTTCTATCGAGCTTAACCGAGTTAAGCTCAAGATTGGATAAGTTGTTTATCAGCTGTTTTCTGGGGTGGGAAAACCCTGCCTTGACAATTTTGAAAAACAAGTCCCTTCTTGGGGCTAAACTAAGTTTAGCCAAAGGAGATATCTTAATAATGGCTGCATCTACCTTGGGCTGAGGCCAGAAAGCTGTTTTTTTAATGTAGCTGATAATTTCGGCTGTTGCATAAACCTGAACAGAAACAGCTAAAATACTCATCTTGGGAGGGCGGGCCACTATTCTTTGAGCTACTTCTTTCTGGATAAGGAAAACCATCTCTCTAGGTTGCCTTTCACTCTCCAGAAACTTTCTGATAACTGGAGCTGTCAGGTAAAAGGGAAGATTGCCAACAACTTTATAGGTTTTTAGGGTATAGGGTATAGGGTTTAGTTTTAATATGTCTTCTTGGATAATTCTAACGTTGCTTAGCCCGGCTAAGGTTTCTTTCAATATCGCACACATTCTTAGGTCTTTCTCAACAGCAACCACTTTTTTTACCTGACTAGCTATTTCTTTTGTCAGAACGCCCAAACCCGGTCCAATTTCCAAAACCACTTCCTCTGAATTAAACTGGCCAGCTTGGAGAAACTTTCCAAGAGCGTTCTTGCTAATTAAAAAGTGCTGACCCAGTCCTCTGGAGGGCCTTATTTGCTGTTTTTTGAGCAGTTCTTTGATGGTTTTTCGAGAAAAAAGGTCCATTAACTAATTTTAGCACTCCTTCTTGGCTGTGGATAATCTGCTTGACTTTTAACTTAAATAAGATACAGTTGGAAAAGGTATGGATAGTCTTCGGAAAAGAGTTTTAAGATTGAAAAAGGGGATAAAGAAAGCTAAGAAAACACTTAAGGGATCCTCAAAAGACCCTTTCTTTTGTTTGGGAGCAGCGGCTGTCTTTCTTTTTCTTTTTGTCTCTTTGGCTGCAGGTCCTATTAATAACGCAGCTGGCAATTCTCTAGCTTTCATTGTCCAGCCCTTTCAGGAGAAAGAAGGAGAGGTCTTTTTGGGGCTGGCACAGAAATCTTGGTTGGGCTCTCCAGAGTTTCTGCTGGTAGCTAATAATTCTTTAAAAACATCCTCTCCCCCCACTACCTTTTCCCCACAAGTTTTGGGAGCCTTAGTTGCGGGGTATGAACCAGAAGACACCAAAAAGGTAATTGTTGAGTACTTAGTTGAGCCAGGGGACAGTTTATCTGGCATAGCTTCTTATTTTGGCATATCTTTGAACACCATTCTCTGGGCCAACGATTTAAACAAAAATACTTATTTGCAACCAGGCCAAAAACTGATTATCCCGCCTACCACCGGAGTAATTCACCATGTAAAATCTGGAGACACTATTTCCCTTATTGCCCAAACCTACAAAGCTAAGACTTCAGAAATCCTAGCCTTCAATAACTTGTCAGACGAAGGAGATATCTTTATCGGAGATATTGTTATTGTGCCACAGGGCGTGATTCCGGCACCTTCCATTCAAACAGCCCCCCAATATGTGCCTTTGGCAGACAGCTACTTTATTTGTCCTATCTCTGCTCCCTGTCGAATTACCCAAGGTCTTCACTGGTACAATGCCATTGACTTCAGCCACGGAAAGTGTGGAGAACCAATTTTCGCCGCAGCTGCCGGGACCGTTTTGAAAGTAAAACTGACTAGCTCTACTTCTCGCTGGGCTTTTGGCGGAGCTGGCAATCATTTAACCATTCTCCATCCTAATGGTGCGGTAACAATGTATGGTCATATAGCCAACAGTTTTGTTAACTCAGGAGACCATGTTTCCCAGGGCCAGGTTATAGCTTTAATGGGTGGCCAGCCAGGAACAGCTGGAGCGGGTCTTTCAACAGGTTGTCACTTACACTTTGGGGTTTCAGGAGCGAGAAACCCTTTTGCTCAATAAGTTAACCAACCAAAAACCGCTTAAATAGGCGGATTTTTGATTTATTGACACTTACTGCAGGTTCTGGCTGCCGGATTAGCTTTTAGCCTTTCTTCCTCAATCTGCTTTTTGCACTTTTCGCACTTGCCATAACTCCCTTTCTTTATTTTATCCAAAGCCAGGTCAACATCTTTCAGTCTTGTTTCCAAAGCGTATTCAAGAGATAAAAGGTTGCTGTATTCTTCCACTTGGTCAGCTGCCCTTTCTAAAGCTGAACCGCCAGAATCACCATTCCACTGGGGGAAGCGAGTGTCCCAATCACCTTTTGGCTTTTCATCTTTCTTGGCAATTTTAGTTAGTTCTTTCTCCAAACTCTCCTTATCTCTTTCTAGTCTTTCCTTTAATTCATTTAGGAGGTTCTTTTTCATAAATTTTCTTTTAATTGAATAATTCTTGAAATAGCAGCTTCGAGCTGAGATTCCGAAAGTTCTCCTTGCCTGAAGCTGGCAAAGAACTCTTCTAGACCTTTACTAACTTCTATCTGCCAACCAGAGAAAATAAGCAGATCTACGCCTGCCTGGATTGGCTTCTTTAAAATATCCTTGAGAGAAAACTTCTCCAGCAAGTAATTTTGAGCTAAGTCATCTGACAGAATTAAGACGTTCCCACCCAGATTGTTTTTTAAAAATAAGATAGCATTACTGGAAAAAGTAAAAGGAAGAGTTTCATCAAGATTTTTATAAATAACATTAGCTGTCATAACCAGTTCTGGATTTGACTCCATTGCTTCTTTGAACTGGGATATTTCAGGAACTGTTTCTTTCTCAGCTAGCTTTCCTTCTGGATTAAAATCAATGCCTCCGTAGCCTGGAAAGTGTTTGATGGCCGTTAAAATGCCAGCTTCTTTTTGCCCCTCAATCAAAGACTTGGCCAAGCTCCCTGTTTCAACTGGAGTTTTCTGAAAGGAACGGTTAAAGAGAAAATCACCTTCCTTTATTTCATCTAACAAAGGAGCTAAGTTCAGATTGACGCCCAGCTCTTTTAATTCCTCTCCTCTTTTCTTGCCAATGACCAGTGCTTGATCTGGGGTTTCGATCTCTGATTGACCAGTTTTTTCTTCCAAAAACTCGATTCTGGAGATCAAGCCTCCCTCCTGGTCTACGGCCACAAACAAAGGAAGACCTGTTTCTTGGAGGGAGAGGGATTGAAGGGCTTGGGTTAATTCCTTGAGTTGGACCGGGCTTTCAATGTTTTTACTAAGCAAGAGAATGCCCCCTGGGTGATATTTTCTAAACAACTCCTTTATCTCGGAAGTTACCTCTTTTCCCTCTATGCCGATAATGAAAAGCTGGCCTAGTTTATTTTCTAATTCTTTTAATTCCGTAGCCCGAATAGCAGCTCTCATTCCAGCAAAAGAAGTAGCGAAAAAGAAATAATTGTCTGTTACCGCATAACAAATGCCAAAATCTTGCTTGGAGAAGGTTAAGAATCTGAAGTTCGTCTCATTTGTAAAGTTAGTTGATCTGAAATAAGGAACAAGGGCAGGTCCTGTCTTGCCAAGAGCTGTCAAAAGCTTTTCTGTATCTTGTTCCAGACTTTCTTCCCAAGCACTCATTAATCCCACTAGATCTTCTCCCTGGATTTTGGCAACAAATCCCAAACGGTTAAACCCTTCACTCGGATAAACAAACAAAGTAAAATCATTTTCTAATTTACTTAAGAGTCCCTCCGGAATTTTGACTTCAAACCCTTCCAAAAACTCTTCTAACCCCAAGAAGACTCCGTCTTTTTTAATTAAGATTCTATTAAAGGTATTATTTTCAAGCTCTTTTTCTAATACTTGAGCCAAAGAATTAGGAAGTTCTTCCAAACTGGCTATTTCTAAGGTTTCTGTTTTTTGGACCGTAATCAAAGAAGAGGGAGGTGTGACTTCAGGTGGTTTTTCTTGAGGTTTTTCTTCTGTTTGGGAAGGTTCTTCTGCCGGACCCTCTCCTTCCATTGGGATAAAAGACCAAACTAGGTAACCTAAGATTAAAAAAAGAACCCCGATTATTAAAGTTCTAATTAAGATCTTTTTTAAAGCTAAAGCTTTTGGTTTTTCAGGCACCTTCGGCATCAAGGGAGGAGGCGTTTCTTCTCTTTCAATCTCCTTTGCTTTCTCAACTTTTACTTCCTCCTCTGGTTTTAATTCAGTTATTCTTTCTCTTTCTTTTTGAGCTTCCCCCTCTCTAAGCCTGGCAATATCTTTTTCCATTGTTTGGACTTCCTCTCGTTTCAAAAACTTTAACCTTTCTTCCTCGGGCAGCTCTTGATTATCTTTTTGATTTGCTTCCTGATTCATTGAAGTTTTTGGCAGCTTTTAGAGAGAGATTAATTCTGCCTTGTTCATCTATTGAAATTACTTTTACTGGAATTATCTCCCCCACCTTTACCACATCTTCCACTTTCCCTACCCGGTAGGGAGCCAGTTCTGATATATGAACCAGCCCTTCTTGGCCTGGCAAAATTTCAACAAAAGCTCCAAAATTAAGAATTCTGGTAACCCTGCCCTGGAAGATTTCTCCCACCTTTACCTCCCGGGTAATGTTCTTTATCCACTCAGTTGCTTTTTTGCCAGCTTCCTCTTTCTCTGCGGTAATAAAGATTCGGCCCGTGTCCTCAATATCTATTAAAACTCCACACTCTTCAATAATCCCATTTATTACTTTACCTCCTGGTCCGATAACCTCTCTGATTTTGTCAGGGTTAATCTGCAAAATAAGGATTCTGGGGGCAAAAGGAGAGAGTTCTTTTCTGGGTTCAGAAAGAGTTTTTGCCATCTTTGCCAAGATTTCTTCCCTGGCCTTTTTGGCTTGAGACAAAGTTTCCTTTATAATCCCTTCTCCGATTCCTTCAATTTTAACATCCATTTGGAGAGCAGTAATTCCCTCTTTTGTTCCAGCCACTTTAAAGTCCATGTCGCCATGATGGTCTTCTGGCCCTTGAATGTCAGTTAAGATTTTGTATTTACCTTTGTAATCTTGCATTAAACCCAAAGCAATGCCTGCGGCCGGTCTCTTAATGGGCACGCCAGCGTCCAAGAGGGCTAAACTGGAACTGGAGACAGAAGCCATGGAAGTGGAGCCATTGGAGGAGAGGATTTCTGTTACTATTCTAATGGTGTAGGGAAAATCATCAGAACCCGGAATTAAAGGAGAAAGAGCTTTTTCAGCTAAGATACCATGGCCAATTTCTCTTCTGCCGGGACCCCTCATTGGTTTCACTTCCCCGGTAGAATAAGGAGGAAAGTTGTAGTGGTGCATAAAGCGTTTCTTACCAACTATTTCCATTCCTTCTTGCAATCTGACATCCCCTGGCGCCCCCAAAGTCAGGATAGAGAGAGCTTTTGTCTGTCCTCTAATAAAGAGACCAGAACCATGGGTTCTAGGCAAAAGGCCTGCCTCGCACTCTAAGTTTCGGATTTCATCCAACTTTCTAGCATCAACCCTTTTTTCTGAAAAAATAATATTTTCATGAACCAACTTTTCAATCTCTCTCTCAAAATATTCTTTGGTATAGGCTGTCTTTCCCAAGCCAGGATATTTTCCTTCAATATAATAAGCTAGCTCCTCTTTTAAGTCGTTCACTTCGTCCATCGAGCTCCTGCTTTGTAGGGGCGAAGATGAAGAAGCGGATTTATCCTCTTTGCCCATCCTTTGAGCTTTCTTTTCCTGAAAGAGAGCTTTTTCCAGTTTATCTCCCAGAAAATCTTTAACCTCGTTTTCTAATTCCAGGTCTTTTGGCGGCTCGGCAATATCCAACTTTTCCTTTCCTTCTTTCTTTGTAACCTCTAGCTGGAGGTTAATTAACTTTTCCAAATAGGGTTTAGCAAAGTCTATTGCTTCCAAAATGGTCTTCTCTTCAACTTCATTCCCTTCTGCCTCAATCATATTAATTAAAATATCGTCTCCCTTTTTGTTCCCCAAATACTGAGCCAAAGGAGAGGAAACGGCAGCTAAAGCTAAATCAAAGTTACTCTTTTCCCTCTCTTGGTAAATCGGATTTAAAATGAACTCCTTCTCTTTTTCCCCCACTCTTAAACAAGCCACCGGCCCCTGCCAAGGAATGTTAGAAAGAGAAAGAGCCAAGGAAGCGCCAATTAAACCAATAATGTCAGGGTCATTCTCTCCATCCCAAGAAAGGCAGGTGACCACCACCTGGACCTCTCTTTTTAAATGTTTTGGGAAACGAGGCCTAATAGCTCTGTCAATAAATCTGGCAGTAATTATAGCTTCGTCTGAAGGTCTTCCTTCTCTTCTCATCCAGCGAGAACCCAGAATTTTGCCAGCCGCATAATATCTTTCTTCATACTCAACAGTCAGGGGAAAGAAATCCATTCCTTCTTTCTCCTGATTGGCCATGACAGCTGTTGCCAAGACCAGAGTGTCTCCGTACTGGACTAAAACACTACCTGAAGCTTGTTCGGCCAGGTTTCTGACTTCTATTTTTAATTCTCTGTTACCTAGTTCTAATTTAAAAGTTTTATTTTCCATTTAATGTTTTGGATTAAATCGGGAAAGGAGTTTCTTGCCGAGAGAGAGTTGCTTATTCAATAAAAACCTGTCAGGCTCACTTTCCAAATCAATAAACTCATCTGCCATCTCTTTCAAGCGAGAAGAAGAGGACCGGCCAAAAGCCATAACCTCAACTCTTTTTCCTTGATTCTTTAAATATTCTACTAACTGGATAAAATCACCGTCTCCTGAAGCCAAAACAATTGTGTCTACGCTAGGCGCTATTCTTATAGCATCCACCGTGATTCCCACGTCCCAATCAGCTTTCTTCAAACCGCCAAAGAATTCCTGCAGATCTCTGACTCTGGTTTCAATCCCCAAGCTAATTAAGGCCTCAAAAAAAGGTTTTTCTTCTCCAGTCTTTGTCCTGACAACGTAAGCAAAAGACCTGATTAAGTTTCTTTTGCCTGCGGCAGATTTTAAAATCTCCCGGAAGTTAACCCGAGCCTGGTAAAGATTTTTGGCTGAATGATAGAGGTTTTGGACGTCTATTAAAATAGCTACTCTTTGACCTGAAGGTTTCAAAACCATAGTTTTAGCTCTTTAACCCTACTTTTTTAATAATAACATTGTATCTCCTGACACTTTCTTTTTTTAAATGAGCCAGAAGAGACCTTCTTTTGTCAACCATTTTTAAAAGCCCTCTTTTGGAACTAAGATCTTTTTGGTGCTTTTTCAAATGAGAAAGGAGCTGCTCTATTTCTTCTGTTAATAAAGCAACTTGAACCTCAGGGGAGCCAGTGTCTGTGTCGTGAAGCTTGTATTTTTTGATGGCTTTATCTTTTTCTTCTTGGGTTAGCATAT
>CAZCSH010000014.1:0-13831 GCA_964501545.1 uncultured Candidatus Saccharibacteria bacterium | reverse complement strand
GTGGTATAATTGATTAATGTCTTTTAAGGAAATTTCGGCTCAGCTGAATGCTATTGGCCAATGTAGGAAGTATGGCTTATCAATTTGGCAGTGTCCCCAATTCCTCTTTTTATTAATGGGCCTGATTATTATTGTCTCGGCTTTAGCTATTTACGCCATAGGTCTTCGTTATGTCGAAGAACCTGAGATGGTGGCTTTAATCGTCTTAATAATTAGTGCTATTTTAATGGCTATTGCCATGATTATTACCCGGAGCTTTGAGAGATTGGCTGAAGCTAATCGTTTAAAGTCTGAGTTCGTCAGCGTGGTTTCCCATCAACTCCGCTCCCCTCTTTCCAATCTCAAGTGGGCAACTGAATTGTTGATGTCAGGGAAAATTACCAAAGTCTCTGAAAAACAGTCAGAGTATTTTAAGATTTTAAAAGAGAACAATGACAGAATGCAGAACCTCATTTCTGATTTATTAACTGTTTCTCGGATTGAGCAAGGAAGATTGCCCCTTCAAAAAAAGGAGATCTCTTTGCTAGATTTGGTTAAAGAAATAATAAAAGGGCTTGATGTTTTTGCTAAGGCCTCAAATGTTGAAGTGGTTTTCCAGCCAAAGGATTCTTTGCCCAAAGTCTTGGCTGACCCCTCTCAGGCCAGGCTGGTTATTGAAAACATTTTAGACAATGCTATTCGCTATACTAAAGAAAAAGGGAAAGTAGAAGTGACTTTAACCAAAAAGGGCAAGAACCTCTATTTTGAAGTAAAAGACAAAGGAGTAGGCATTCCCCAAGAGGAGCAAAAGTACATCTTTCAGAAGTTTTTCCGCTCAGAAAATGTTCTCCGCCACCAGACAGAGGGTTCAGGCCTGGGACTTTATATTGCCAAATCCATAATTGAGAAATCAGGAGGTAAAATTGGCTTTCGAAGCCAAGAAAACGTAGGGTCGACCTTCTGGTTTAGTTTACCAATTAAATAAATAATAAATCAGATGGCAAAGAAAATCCTATTAGCAAGGATCTTTCACTTCGTTCAAGATTCTTTTTAATAAAATTTATTATAAAAATACAAAAATATTATGAAGAAAATTTTATTTGTTGAGGATGAATCTGCTCTCCAAAAAACCTTTGGTGACATTATCAGTCAAAAAGGTTATGAAATGGTTTCAGCCCTGGACGGAGAAATAGGCTTGCGTTTGGCAAAGAGTGAAAAACCGGACTTAGTTCTCTTGGATTTGATTCTGCCCAAGCTAAATGGGTTTGAGGTTTTAAAAAGATTGAAAGAAGACCAGGAGACCAAAGACATTCCGGTTATTGTTTTAACCAACCTTGAAGGAATAGGAGATATTGAAAAAGCAATTGAGCTGGGAGCCACTACCTACTTGGTCAAAGCCAACTACACCTTAGAAGAGCTGATGGGGAAAATTAAAAAAGCTTTGGGAGAATAATTTATGAAAGTAGAGTCACAACAACTAAAAGCCTTTCTTTTGGACGCCAAACTCATAACCGAGAGCCAGTTTGAAAAGGCAGAAAAGATTGCTAAAGAGCAACAAAGAAAGATAGAGGATGTTTTGGTTGCCGGAAAGTTCATTTCCCAGGAAGAGTTAATAAAGTTGGAAGCTTATATTTTAGGCATTCCTTTTGTCAATCTGGAAAAAGAAAAGATTGAGGACGAGGTCTTAAAGATGATACCTGAACCCATTGCCCGTTCTCACAATATCATCGCCTTTAGGAAAAAGGAAAAAAACTTGGAGGTAGCTATGTTAGACCCGGAAGATCTGGGAACAATTGAGTTTATTAAAAAGACCTCGGATTTGAAGATCTTGCCCCGCTTAACTACTCCAGAAAGCATTAAAAATGTTCTGCGTCAGTACCAAAAGACCCTAGAGGCTGAGTTCGGGGAAATTATAAAAAGAGAGGCCAAGGACATCAAAACAGTGAAGGAGGAAACAAAGGAAGGGGAGACAGAAGATTTAAAAAAAATAGCCGAGGAGCTGCCTGTTGTTAGAATAATAGATACCTTATTAAAACACGCTATTTTGGAAAGAGCCTCTGACATTCATATAGAGCCCACTAGAAAAGAAGTCATAGTCAGGTATAGGATTGATGGGATTTTGAGGGATGCTATGACCCTGCCCCAACAAGCGAGCTCTGGCATTGTAGCGAGAATCAAGGTTCTTTCCAATTTAAAACTTGACGAACATAGACTACCCCAAGATGGTCGTTTTAAAGTAGAAACAGAAGATTACAAATACTCAATCAGAGTTTCTATTTTGCCTGTCTTTTACGGGGAGAAGATTGTCATGCGGCTTTTACCCGAAACTACCAAAGCCTTTTCCTTGGAACAATTGGGTTTAAGAGGAGAAGCCCTAGACCAGATTGAGGACAATTTAAGAAAGCCAGTTGGTATGATTTTGGTTACTGGTCCCACAGGTTGCGGAAAAACAACAACCCTTTACTCAATGATGGAAATCTTAAATAATCCAGGAGTTAACATTTCTACGGTAGAAGACCCGGTTGAGTACCAAATGCCAAGAATAAACCAAACCCAGGTCAACCCCAAGATTGGTCTAACCTTTGCTAATGGTCTTAGGTCTCTGGTCCGTCAGGACCCAGATATTATTATGGTGGGTGAAATTAGAGATGAAGAAACAGCAGGTTTAGCCATTAATGCCGCCCTCACCGGTCACTTGGTTTTGTCTACCTTGCACACTTCCTCTGCTGCCGGCGCCATGCCTCGTTTGATTGACATGAAAGCAGAGCCCTTTCTCATTTCTTCTACCTTAAACATTATTTTGGCCCAAAGATTGGTCAGAAGGCTTTGTTCAGAAAAAGAAAAGTATACTTTAAAAGATCCAGAGATAAAGAAACTGAAAAAATATTGTAATCCAGAAAACATTTTGAAGATTCTCAAAGAAGAAAAGTTAGCTAAACCAAAACAAACCTTAAGAGATGTTCCTTTTTACAGGCCAAAAAGCTCAAAAACCTGCCCTGATGGCTACAAAGGAAGAATTGGTATTTATGAGGTTTTGCCAGTGACCGAAACCATAAAAGAACTTATTGTCAAAACAGCAGACAGTGACCAAATTCAAGCTCAGGCCCAGGCCGAAGGGATGAGGACAATGGTGGAGGATGGTTTTATTAAGGCAGCTCAAGGTATTACTTCGATTGAAGAAGTCCTACGAGTAATAGTAGAGTAGTTGATTTCAGAGAAGGGTCGGGAGAACCTTCCGGTTGCCGAGTAGCAACGAGGCGAGAGAAGAAGCGATAGCTTCTTCGAACATCCCGTCTAGGAAAATACCGTGGGTAGTCAAAGAGATAAATCTCTTTTCCACCTTCGTTTCCTTCGGAAACTCGGTTTCTAAAGAGCGAAGCGACTAAAATAACTAATACCACTATGCCCAGTTTTTCTTATCTTGCCAAAGACCCAAAGGGAGAAGAAAGGAGAGGAACTATTGAAGCAGAGGACACCCATCAATTAGCCAGAGTCTTGAAAGAACAAGGTTTTCTTTTAATTAAAGCAGAGGCTCAGAAAGAGAAGGAAGAAAAAAGAGGTGTGGGGATATCCTTTTCCAGACCAATTTCTCTGGCTGACAAAATGATGTTTACCAGAAACCTTCAGGTTATGATAGCTTCTGGCCTGCCTTTGCCCAAAGCCTTGGAAACCCTTTCTTATCAATCAAAAAGTAAGGCTTTTACTAGAGCTATTTTGGAGATAAAAGAGATGATAATTAAAGGAACCAGTTTCTCTGATGCTTTATCTCTATTTCCTAACATTTTTTCAGAACTCTTTCAAAACATGATTAGAGTAGGAGAGGAGGCGGGGAATCTGGACGAGGTTTTACAGGTTGTGGCTCAGCAGATGGAAAGAGAGCATGATTTAAAGTCTAAAATTCAAGGAGCTTTGATGTATCCGGCAGTTATTATCCTGGCTATGGTAGGCATCGGGATTTTAATGCTAGTTATGGTAGTACCCAAATTGGCTGAAACGTTTGAGGAATTAGGGGTTGAGTTGCCCCTGACTACCAGAGCTGTAATTTTCTTGGGCACCTTTTTGGCAGAAAAATGGTATCTGTTTATTCTAATTATCATTGCCTTCATTGTTCTGTTACGGTTAGCTTCCAAGAAAAGAGAGGGGAAAAGGATAATTGACACTCTTTTGTTAAAACTGCCCATTGTCTCTAATCTAGTTAAAAAGACAAATTCAGCTGCTACTGTAAGAACTCTTAGCTCCTTAATCAAGGCTGGTGTTCCTATTGTCAGGGCTTTGAGTATTGTGGCCGGTACTTTGGGGAATATCTATTACCGAGAAGCCCTGGGGGAAGCGGCAGAGAAAGTCAAAAAAGGGGAAAAGCTGTCTGAGGTTTTAAGGCCTTACAAAGCACTTTACCCTTTCATAGTTTTCCAAATGGTAGAAGTTGGGGAAGAGACTGGAGAAACCGCTAAGCTTTTGGCCAAACTAGCCGACTTTTTTGAGGAAGAGATAGGAAATGAAACCAAAAACATAGTTTCCGTCATTGAACCAGTTTTAATGATTATTATTGGAGCGACCGTTGGTTTCTTTGCTATTTCCATGGTCCAACCCATGTACTCAATGTTGGGAGCCTTATGAGAAAAGATAGTTTTACTTTAACTGAACTCTTAGTAATTATTGGTATCATTGGCATTTTGACTTTAATCAGCATTCCAGCCTTTCGACTTTTTCAGCCTACCCTTCAATTAAGCAGCTTAAGCCGGGAATTGGTTTCTGACCTCCGCTACGCTCAGCAACTCACCCTTACTGAGCAAATAGAATACTGTATTAAGTTTTTCCCTCTGGAGAAAAAATACCAGCTGCTTCAGTGTGAAGAAACCACCCCTTTAAAAGAAAAAGTATTGCCTGAAGAAATTACCGATTTGACAGTTGTTGGTTTTACAGACAACGAAGTTAGATATAATCCTTATGGCGCTGTCAGTGAAGAAGGCACTATTACTTTGAAAAATAGCAAAAATGAGACAAAAACTATTTTAGTTAAACCTTCTGGTTTTGTTGAAACGACTGATTAATAACAATGAGAATCCAAAATTCCAAAGCTTTTACTCTGATTGAATTACTAATAGCAATTTTTGTTTTATCAGTGGGAATCGTAGCGGTCTTGGAGGCTTTTCCTTTGGGAACTCATGTCCAAAAATCAGCCCAGATGACCACTTTAGCCCTTCAGTTAACCCAGGCAAAAATGGAAGAAACCATTTCTCAATCCTACGCTGAAATTGCCATTGGAACGATTGAAGAATCTTATGGCTCCATCGCTAATTTCCCTTCTTATAAAAGAAAAACAGAAATTAATTACTTTGACCCCGACAATCCCGAAGTTCCCCCGGCCGAGGATTTAGAGATTAAAAAAATAGAGATAACTGTTTTTTGGCGCTCTCCCCTGGGAGTTTCGGAGAAAGAGGTAAAAATAGCTAGTTTAATTGCTAAAAGATGACGAACAAAGCTTTTACTTTGACCGAACTTTTAATAAGTATTACCATTCTGGTCTTAATTAATGGAGCGGTCTATCTTAGTTATAATTTAAGCCAAAAAGCCTACCGGGAAGGCGAGAAGCTAGCGGAAATTACCCAAAATGGCCGAGTGATAATTGAAAGAATGAATAGAGAAATTCGTCAGGCAAAAGAAATAACAGGTGACTCTCCAGAAGAAAGAAGTTCGGCTCAGTCAGAAATTACTTTTGAAGATGGTCATATTTTAGACCCTTATCATTACATTCATTACTTTAAAACTGGAAATATCATAAAAAGGGAGGTGCTTGGCTATTTTTTTTCTGGTGATATTGAAGAGACTCTCCATCCTTGGAACGCTTTGCCTCCCCAAGGTCAAACCTTAGAAACTAAAACTTTGGAAGAGGCAAAAACAATTGGGGAGTGGGTTTCAGGTTTAGAATTCTGGGGATCAAAAGTTATTAATATTGCTTTGGTTTTGGAAAAAGAGCAAAAATCCTTGAATTTGGAAACCAAGATTTTTGGGAGAAACTTCTAATAGAAATTATATTTTATATGGAGAAAATTTTTTATAAGAAAGGAGTTGCCTTAATTATTTCAGTAATGGTTTTAGGACTTCTGTTACTTTTGGGAGCTTATTTCCTAACCTTTGCTTTGACCGAATTTCGGATTTCTCGCAGTCAAGTTGTCGCCACCCAAACTTATTACTTAGCCGAAGCCGGGGTTAATGAGGCCATCTGGAAATTAAAACATGACCCGGAGTGGAAAGACAATTTTGAGACAACACCTACTTGCGATACTTGGTTAGCTGATTTTTCTCGGGATAACCTTTTTTTCTCCAACAGCTCTTATCAAGTCAAAATTCAGAACAGTGATTGTGGTCGTGGCCAAATAACTGCTACCTCAACCGTTGAATTAGCTGGAGGTAAAACATCCCAAAGAGTCATTAAAATAAAAGTCTTTAAAGCCATCGGCAGTTTAACCGGGGAAAGTGCTGTTTTTTCCGGAGGAAGCAGTGAAAATATTGATATTAATTCCAGCTTAATTAATATTTACGACGGCAATCTTTTTAGCAACAATAACACCAAAGTCAGTTGGTGGAGCGAGGTTAATGTTTATGATAATCTCTCGACCGAAGAAATAGAAGGCAAAGCCCTAGCCCAGGGGAATATTAATGTTTCTTGGACGAGCACTCTCAATGCCAATTCTTTTTGCGCTAAAAACATTTGCGAAGGAAATTGTCTTAAGGAAGGTTGCCCCCCAGATGTTCTTTCAATGCCCATGATTGATTTTGATTCGGAAGATAGCAATTCTTACCGAAACCAAGCCAGTACCACCGAAGATTTAGGCCTTTGCAGTGTTTTGTGTAACGGAGTTGAGTGCGATACCAAATGTATTTATACTGATGATGAGTTTGAAGAACTTTTATGGCAGGTGGGAGAAGAGGGGACCTTGACTCTTAACAATGGAATTTCTTATGTTACAGGCCCCATTGACTTAAAGGGTGGAAGAAAGCTGGTGGTTAACGGGGCCTTGGTGGCTGACGGAACAATTGATATTGGCAAAAGTTCTTGTTGGACAAATAAAGGCCAAAAAGACTGTGGTTTTGACCAAATAACCGTTAATGATCCCGGAGTAGATAAACCCTCCGGGCTTTTAACTAAAGCCAAAATGAATTTTGGTTCTTATACTTCTTCTCAGATAATTAATATTACTGGTTTAATTTATGCTAACGATGAGATAAGATTTGTTAGTTTGCCTTTGAGCTTTACCGTTATTGGTGGGGTTTTGGCTAGGAAAATTAGTTTTAATAGCGTTTGGGAAACTTTTAATATTTATTTAAATAACGCTATAATTCTAGAAGGGGTTTGGGCCGGTCCCAAGCCACCAGAAGGCGTAACTCCTCCTTTCTCACCGGTAGTAACAATAGAACACTGGGAAGAGAGTTATTAATAATTCTACAATTTTTATGTTCGCTGAATTTTCAATTCATCTCGCCTCTCGTAAATCTTTAGATTTACTTCGATGTTAGAATTTCTTGCTTTAAAACCAGAAACTTTTAGCTTAGATATTTCTGATTTATCTTTGAAAATCGTCAAACTCAAGAAAGAAGCTAAAACTTTAGACTTGGTTTCTTTCGGGGAAATGCCAATTGAACTTGGCATTCTTAAAGAAGGAGAGATTAGAAAGGAAAAGGAATTAACAGCCCTTATCAAAAAAGGGCTAGATAAGGTCCGGGGGGAAAAACTAAAGACCAATTATGTAATAGCCTCTTTGCCCGAAGAAAAAGCTTTTTTGGAGGTTATCCAAATGCCAAAAATGTCCAGAGAAGACTTAAAGTCAGCTGTTATTTATGAAGCAGAGAATTATATTCCCCTCCCGATAGAAGATGTTTATTTAGATTCTCAAGTGATATTACCTATTAGCAACCATTTAGACCATCAGGATGTTCTTATTGCCGCTCTTCCCAAAAAGACGGTAGATAGCTATTTAAATTGTTTAAAGGGGGCTGGTCTTCAGCCCTTAGCCCTTGAGATTGAGTCTTTAGCAATAGCTAGAGCCCTGATCAAGGACGGGGTTTCTAACTATCCCATTCTTTTGATTGATTTGGGAGCTACCCGGACAAGCTTTATTATTTTTTCTGGTAGAGCCCTAAGGTTTACCTTCTTTATTCCAGTTTCGGCTCAGAAATTGACAGAAGCCATTAGCCAGACAATGGGGGTAGAACTGGCTGAAGCTGAGAAGTTGAAACTGGAGTATGGAATTGAGACAAAAGCGACCAAGGAAGGGGGCCAAGTTTTTGAAGCCTTAATCCCTTCTTTAACTGACCTGACAGAGCAGATTAAAAAGTATCTAGACTATTACCAAACCCATTCAGCTCACGAGCACCTGCCCCAAAAAGTGAAAGAGGTTAAACAGGTTTTACTCTGTGGCGGAGGGGCTAATTTAAAAGGCTTGCCAGAATATTTTTCAGAGCAACTAAAAATTCCAGTATCTCTTGGTAATCCCTGGATCAATATTTTACCAGAAGCCAAGAAATCCATTTCCGGGATGAAGTTTGAAGACTCGCTTAGATTTACTACTGCCCTGGGTTTGGCCTTGAGGGGGATTGATGCTCAATGATGATTAATTTACTACCACCACAGCAAAAAGAAGCGTTAAAGAAAGAAGAAGACTTCAGGCTGGTTTTAATCCTCGGTTTTTTGCTTTTAGTTTTTTTAACCTGCCTCTCCTTAATCTTATTTGCTTTAAATGTCTATCTGGCAGGAGAAGTGGAGGTTCAGGAAATATTGTTTGAGCAAAGGGAAGCTGAACTTAAGAATCCCCAAATGCAGACTCTTCAAAAAAACCTTCTATCCCTTAATAAAATCCTTATTCAGCT
The DNA here is from genome assembly GCA_964501545.1 of uncultured Candidatus Saccharibacteria bacterium. Taxonomy (GTDB): domain Bacteria; phylum Patescibacteriota; class Minisyncoccia; order Minisyncoccales; family RBG-13-42-11; genus CAZCSH01. The sequence continues at coordinate 4,984 of CAZCSH010000014.1, read as the reverse complement.
TGATTCTTTTTACCAAAGCCAGTTTGATTCAACAGATGTTTTAGAAAAGATTTCCAATGCCCTTCCCTTTGGCACCCGGTTAACTAACCTTTCCCTCATTTCTGAAACGGATAAAGAGTTAACCTGGAGAGCTACTTGCAATTTATCTGGTTTTTCTCCTAATAGAACAATTTTGTTGAAGTTTAAAGAAAACTTGGAGAGAGAAGAAAACTTTCAAGAAATCTATTTCCCGCCTACTAACTGGGTCCAACCAGAAAACATTAATTTTTTAGTTAAATTTAAGGTTAAATGAAACCGGCCCAAAAGACAAACTTTTCAATCATAGGCCTTGTTGTTGTAACTTTACTGATAGTTGCCTTTTTCGTTTTTCCCCTTCTTAAAAAAATCCAAGCAACTTCAAACGAGATAAAGAGCCAAAAAGAAAAATATATTACTTTGGAAAACCAAATCAAAGAGTTGGAAGAATTTAAAATGCTCTATCAAGATCTGGCTGTTTTTCTGGAAAAGATTGATCAGTTATTTGTTGATCCTGAAGTGCCAGTAGACTTTATTGGGTTTTTAGAGAAAAAAGCAGCCGAATCATATTTAACAATCACTATTTCTCCCTCCACCCCTGGCAAGGGGGCCCAAGATTATTGGCCTTCTCTTGGTTTCCATGTTAGTTCTAAAGGTTATTTTCCCAACTTTATGAAATTCTTGGAAAAGTTAGAAAGCAGCCCTTATTTAATTGAGATTCGCAGTCTCAACGTTAACCAAGCGGCTGAGGCTGGTAGAATTAACACAAACTTGATAATAAAAGTCTATACAAAATGAAAAGAATATCTAAAAGAGATTTAGACAAGGCAATCAGCAACTTCAAAAAGCTGCCGAGACTCTTAGCTGACAATGCCTTTTTAACCTTTTGGGCTTCCTTGGTTTTGTGTTTAGTTATTGGAGGAGTAATTTTCTATCAATATAGTATTTGGGCAGAACCCAGTGCCGGACCCGTGGGGTTAAAGTCTATTCAGTTTAAGGAAAAAACCTACCAAACCATTCTCCAAGAATGGCAGAAGCGGAATGAGAGCTTTCTTGAGGCTGAAAGAAAATCCTACCTAGATCCATTTTAGGTCGGAGAACTTTATCATCGCTCGGTTTGACCAAGAAGTAATTTTGAGGTATAATATTCCTTGCCCCTGTAGTTCAACGGATAGAATACCTGCCTTCTAAGCAGGATATATAGGTTCGACTCCTATCAGGGGCATAAGATGGTGGCTATAGTGTAATGGCAGCACTGGAGTTTGTGGAACTCCCAGAGCGAGTTCAAATCTCGTTAGCCACCCAATCAAAAAGTCCGCTTCTGGCGGGACTTTTCAAAACTAAGCTTAGCTTAGTTTTACCTTTTTTCTTCTAGGACTACTTTAATATCAAGTTTCTTTTTGTCACGGAGAACTTTTAAGGTGATTTCTTCTCCAATCTGATGTTTCTGGAGAAGATGGGAAAGGGGGTTGTCATTGTCTACCTTTTCATCGTTACACTCAAGAATAATATCAAACTCTTTCAGCCCGGCTTTTTCTGCCGAGCTTCCTTGAACAACAGCACTTTCTCCCAGAGCCTCTCTGACAATTAGGGCACCATACTCTATTGGCAACTTGTTTTGTTTGGATATTTCTTTGTCCAAGAGTACATACCTGATTCCCAAGAAGGGTCTTCTAACCTTGCCAAACTGCTTTACTTCTTCTAAATCCTTTTTGGCGTAGTTAATGGGAATAGCAAAGCCAATATTTTGAGCCATCATGACAGTGGCTGTGTTAATCCCAATCACCATGCCCTCAACATCTACCAAAGGGCCCCCAGAGTTGCCGGGGTTGATGGCTGCATCTGTTTGGATTAGGCCCCTTAATCTTTCTGCCTGATTATTTAGGCCAGAAAAGGCTGTAATATGGCGCGAAAGCCCTGAAACTACTCCTGTGCTAACTGTGTCATGGAATTCCCCGAGAGCGTTTCCAACAGCAATGACCGTTTGGCCCAATTCAATTTTGGCTGAGTCTCCCAATTCCAAATACGGAAGGTTTTTATCATTGATTTTTAAGATGGCAACATCATTTATCGGGTCCCTGGAAATTACTTTGGCCGGATATTTTTTAGTTGGTTCAAAGAGAACAGTGTAGTCAGCTTCTCTATCTCCAACAACATGGTTTGAGGTAATAACATAGCCATTGGGCGAGACAATAAAACCTGACCCTCCGCCAATCTTGGTGCTTTCTTTTTTTCCTTTCTGGACTTTAGGGACAACGAACTGCTGGCCGCCAAAAGGGAACAAGTAAAAACCCTCTACTTTGGGAAGGTCTTTGGAAATAACTATTGTAATGACAGCCGGACAAACTTTTTTAGCTACTTTTACTATCGGGGATGATTCTGGCATATACTTAATTTTAACACAAATCATCTTGTCAACAAGCCCCGTTAGACAAATAGCAAGATGTTGAATTTCTCTCTTAAATTTGTTATCATTCTAGATGATGCGCTTTTTTGTCTAACGGGGCAAGGGGAAAACTTGATAGAATATTTTTATTGCCCCTGTAGTTCAACAGATAGAACAAGCAATTTCTTATTATGTGCAGGTAGTTCTTCCCAATTCAGTATGCTATAATAATAACATGAGAATTCATTCAATAGAGAAGATAAAAAAACTTAAAACATTGAGGAGGAGAGGATATAGCATAAATGAATTAGTGGCAAAATTATCTATCCCCAAAACTACCGTATGGCACCATATTCAGGGTGTAAGAGTTTTACCAAAGTATAATCAAATATTAAAATCCAAACGGGGCGGTAGCACAAAACGTACAGAAATTAATTGGGAGAAAGCACGAGAACGTGCCCACGAATTATTACAAAGCCCACATCGAGAACTTGCCATCGTAATGGCGATGCTTTATTGGGGGGAAGGAAGCAAGAGGCGCTGTGAATTGATTAATTCGGATGGGAGGATAATTCAATCATATTTATTGGTATTGAGGAGAGTATTAAATGTGCCGGAAAAAAATATCAAGCCTATATTAAGAATATTTTCTGGCATGAATAAATCAGAATGCTTAAGATATTGGTCTAAAATTACCAATATTTCATCACATAGATTCACTATCAGATTAAATGATGGCGGGACGAGAGGAAGAACTAAGTATGGGATGTGTAGAATAACTATAAAAAAAGGAGGTAATTTTTTAAAGTTAATTCAATCATTAATTAATCAATTCTACAAGGAGAGAATTATAAAGCATTGATTAATAAATAAGCCCCCGTAGCTTAATGGATTTAGAGCAGTCCCGTCCTAAGGGAAAGATTGAGGGTTCGAGTCCTTCCGGGGGCACAGGTCCAGTTCTTTAACTTTATCAATAAGAGAGGAGACATCGTGAGAAACAAGAAGAAAATCTTAGCAGTGGTTTGGTTGGTTGGTTTGCCCTTGGGTCTGGTTTTTTTGGCCTTGAGACTATTAAGGATAGTCAAAGTAGAGGGGCTCGAAAAAAGAAAACTTCTCCCTTCTTCAGAGGGATCGGTCCTCTATTACCGTCATCCTTCTTTGAGAGAGCCTGTTTTCTTGCCTCTTGCCTTTTTCCCCTGGTTTCTTTTTGACCTGCGGTTTGTCCCGTTTTCCACTCCTGATCGGGACTACTATACGCAATGGTGGTATGCTCCATTGCGGCCGCTCTCGGTTGCTGTTTCGAGGAAGGAAAGAAAGAAAGCAGCCGAGGCAGAAGAGGAAATCCGCAGAGGACTGGCTGAGGGAAAAACCTTTCTCTTGGCACCAGGAGGAGGCAGGGAAAAAAAGGGTATAAGGTTTAAGATGCTCCGGGCAGGAAGAATAGAGAAGGCTGAGGTTTCTCTCGGAGTAAACTTCAAGGAGCTGGAGGGGGAAGCAAAAGGGAAGCTGATTAGAAGGTTTAAACCCGGTATGGCCAGCCTTATTCAGGCCACCGGAGCTGCGGCTTTGCCGATTTGGGTGGAGAGCAAAGGAATCACCACCAAAATCATATTCGGGAAACCCTTTAAGCTCTCAAATCTCTCAAGAAAACAAATCAACGAAGCCTTGGAAGATACCTTGCTAAAATTGGGGAATAAGAGATAGTCTTATTCCCTTCCCTTGGGCTCATGGCGCAGTTGGTAGCGCGCTCCAATTTCAATGGAGAGAGTCCTGTTCGAATCAGGATAAGCCCACAATATTTGTACATTGAAACAATTTAGGGTACAATTAAATAATGGCGAAATCAACCATTCGCGAAAAGGTCCGTAAATTACGATCTAAGGGTAAAACTTATACCGAAATACGACAAGCTTTGGATTTGTCTATGCCAAAAAGCACGCTTTCTAATTGGTGTCAGGGCGTGATTTTACCGAATTGGTATACCACTAAAATTCGAGAACTCAATCGCAAAAGTTTCAAGAAAGCACAAGTAATGGCGTGGGCTTCGATGAGACGCAAGCGCGAGCTATTTTTAAATAAGGTGCGGCGAGAAGCTAAGAAAGTTATTAAAAAACTTAATCTAGAAAACCTAAAAATAGTTTTAGCTATGCTTTTTCTTGGCGAAGGTGCGAAATGGAAGGGTCATTCCGGGCTATTACTGGGGAGTTCTGACCCACAAATAATCCTTTTATATATTACATTATTAGAAAGGTGCTATAAGATTAAGTCAAACCAACTTAAGTGCAGGATATCTTACCGGGCAGATCAAAATATCCGCGAACTCGAAAATTATTGGTCCAACGTTACCGGAATCCCTGAAGAGAATTTTTATAAGACGAAACCAGATCCTCGAACGGTGGGTAAAAAAACAGAGAAGAACGATTACAAGGGAGTTTGTGTTGTTACGTGTGCGGGGTCTTATATCCAGTTAGAGCTGGAGGAAATCGCAAAAATTTTATTGAAAAAATTAAGGGCCCGTAGCTTAGAGGAAAAGCGTTAGTATGGCATACTAAAGATCCGGGGTTCGATTCCCCGCGGGTCCAC
>CAZCSH010000013.1:0-14524 GCA_964501545.1 uncultured Candidatus Saccharibacteria bacterium | reverse complement strand
GATGTTATCGTATTACAAACTTAACGGGTGTATCATATGTATCTGAACCTGGACAGCCCAAATCCAAGTAAAAAGCACGTTCCATACCTTGTCAAACCCTCTGAATTGTTGGTATAATCTACCAATGTCTGATAAAACAACAAATATCGTAGCCGGCTTGATTTTAGCTTTTGTTTTTGTTATTTCTTTCTTCGCTGTCAAAGGAGATTCTTTAACAATGGATGAGCTGCCTCATCTGTCTGCCGGCTACTCCTATCTGACACAAAAAGACATGAGGCTCAACCCCGAGCATCCTCCCCTGCTCAAAGATTTAGCCGCTCTGCCCCTTCTCTTTATACGAGACATTAAGTTTCCTGCTGAAGTTAAATCCTGGCAAGAAGAAATAAATGGCCAGTGGGACTTTGGCAGAGAGTTTCTCTTCCGTTCGGGCAATCCTGCTGACCAAATGATCTTTTGGGGAAGAATCCCAATGATTTTAATTTTAATCTTACTGGGTTTTTTTCTCTTTAAATGGGCAAAAGAGCTCTTTGGAAATAAAGCAGCTCTCCTATCTCTTATCTTCTTTGCTCTCTCTCCTACTTTTTTAGCTCACGGAAGCTTAATCACAACAGATGTGGGAGCTGCAGCTGGCATTTTAATTGCCAGCTACTACTTTCTAAAAGCTCTCCAGTCTCCAAATAAGAAGAATATTATTATTGCTGGCCTGGCTTTTGGTCTAGCCCAACTTCTCAAGTTCTCAGTTATTCTTTTAGTCCCTTTATTTGGATTTCTGGCTCTGGTTTGGTGGCTTCAAAAAAAAGGAGCTCTAAAGCAAACAATAAAAACTCTAATCTTGGTCTTTCTTATTGGCTTTCTCCTAATCTGGCCTGTTTATCAATACCATACTTTAAACTATCCCCCGGAAAAACAACTGGCTGATAGCCAAGTTTACTTAAAAGACAGCATTGAAATCTTTAAACAACCTGTTCTTTGGATGGCAGACAAACCCATTTTAAGACCTTATGCTCTTTATCTTACAGGGCTGGGTATGGTCTTTCACCGGGTGGCAGGGGGAAACACAACTTACTTTTTGGGTGAAGTTTCAAACCAGGGTTGGCTAAGCTATTTCCCAGCAGTTTACTTAATGAAAATACCCTTAAGCTTCCATATTCTGACTCTCCTTGCTCTGCTCTTTGCTCTTTTCTGGCTGAGAAAGAACCTGAAGAAGAGCTGGAACTGGATTAGTTCTCATTCTCCAGAGTTTAGCATGATAGCTTTTATCGGTCTTTACTGGTTAGTTAGTATTACAGGAAAACTGAATATCGGAGTAAGGCATCTTCTGCCAGTTTTCCCTTTCACTATAATTCTAGTCAGCGCAGCCACTCTAAATCTACTGAAAGAGCCTCATAAAAAGATAAAATGTTTTCTGCTGGCTCTCTTAATCGGCTGGCAGGCAGTTTCTGTTTTCTCTGTCTATCCTCATTTCCTGGCTTATTTTAATGAAGCTGCGGGCGGACCTGAAAATGGCTACAAATATGTGGTAGATTCCAATCTTGACTGGGGCCAAGACTTAAAAGGATTAAAACAATGGGTGGAAGATAATAAAATAGAGAAAATCTATCTAGATTATTTTGGTGGAGCAGAACCTGAATACTATCTCAAAGAAAAATACAGTCCTTGGTGGGGTACGAGATCGCCAGAAGAGCTACCCAAAGGAAATTATCTGGCAGTCTCTGCCACTTTATTGCAGGGAGGCAAAGGAGAAGCTATTCCCAGCCTCAACCAACCTTCTGGTTTTTATCGATGGTTAGACAATTATCAACCTGTAGCTAAAATAGGATATTCTATCTTTATCTACTACATTGATTAGTCTTTGTAGTCAAAGAGATAAATCTCTTTTCTAACCTTCACTATGTTCGGGTAGGCGATGAATCTAAAGATTCATCTTCACGCTTCGCTGGCGCTCGGGTAGTCAAAGAGATAAATCTCTTTTTTACCTCGCTGTGGCTCGGTACTTAAAGGGGGCCAGATTACCAAATCTTAGCTCAATATACTCCAAATCCTTTCTTCTTTCTTGGGGGATTTTTTCTTCCAACACTGCTCCCAGCTTGGTCAGCTGCCAATCCAAATCTCCGGCTGGATTAAAATGAATTAGCCAACCCTCCAAAGTCTCTACTTTAAAGTATTCTGGAAAGACAATGACTTTGGCAACCTCAATCTTTAAGCTCTGGCTTAACTTCTCTCCAACCTCCAAAATCGTTAGCAGCAAATCCTTCTCAATTACCCTTTCTCCCAGATTAAAATTGGTTTCTCCCTGGTTTTGAATTAAAACTAAGCCCGGCTTACTTTCACTCCTTTCAAAGATTATGCCTTCAGTATCAACCAAGAAACAATCAGTTGTCTGGCACCAGACAGCCTTTTCCAAGCGTTCTACAATTATAACATTCAGGGTCCTGGGCAAGCTTTTTTTCACTTCAACCTTAGCTATCAGAGGGAAGGCTTTAAGAGCCTCCCTCTCTATTTCCCTTTCATTAACCAAAAAGATGCTTTTGGTAGGGAAAAACAAAACCTCCTTTTCCAGCTGGCCTTCAACAAAACTTTTCAACTCCTCTTTCGACACTCTTTTCTCATTGGTCACCACAACTTTCTCTACCTGAAAAAAGTGAGAAAAGAGTAAAAAATAAAGAAATCCAAGAAGTAAGGCAAAAGCTAAAAGAGCAAACCAAAAATTAAGACTCTGGAAGATTATTTTTTTTCTTTTAAATTGGTGAGGTTTTCTGTAAAATTGACTTTTCCCCATAAATAGAATAGGATGTCCTTAGTATCAAGCATCAACAACGAGGAGGAATGGAATTGGCTGGAGCTATCTTGGGAATCTTTTTGCTGGTTGGCCTAGGCCATCTCATCTCTCTAGCTCTACTATGGGATTCATTGGAGAGAGCTAGGGCGGAAAACTGGAGCAAAGAACAAGAGGATGAGTACCTAGCAAGGCTTGCCTGGGGTTATTCCCATTCTGGTTTCCTCTAATGGCCAAAGGCCAAACTCCAAGCTGGAAGGATGTCTCAGACAGCCCTCTTTTTTTACAAACCCCTCTTGGCCCTTCTTAATTTTTCAAAAAACGAGTTTTTACAAAGTAAAAACGAAGTTGAAGATGAAGGCAAACCCGAAGGGGCAAACTTCATCGCCTAAAGACCCCTTTTTATACTTCTAATTTTTTCAAAGACGTAAATCAGCCAGTATTTTTTGGAAAGCGGCAAATCCTGGGTCTTAACGTACTCGCTCGCCCTCCCTCCAAATCCCATCTTAAAAAGAGTTGGACCGGCCCAGGGATGCTTTGGGTTTTCCTTTGGGTCAACATAACCCCAGAAATCATACAGAGAACAGCCTCTTCTTTTAGCTTCTTTTATCGCCTCCCAAAGGATTAAATAAGGAAGTGAAAGCTTGGCATATTTTGCACTGGAAGCTGCCTGGTGATAAAAGCCAATGCCTGACCAAAGGATAATCAGGGCTGCTGCCGCCACTTCTCCTTGATACTTAGCAAAGAATAACAAAGCCTGGCCGTCTGGCAAGAAAACTTCTAACTCATTCTTTGTATATTCAAAAGAAAAAGGAGTGAAGCGCTGTCTTTTAGCCACTTCTTCTGTCAGCTTTTGATACTTTTCAATATCTTCCAACTTTTCACTCTTTTCAACCACGATGTCTTTGTTCTTTTGGGCTTGACGAATAAGATAACGAGTGGTCTTTCTCATCTGCCTCAAAAGTTCATCCTCAGCAGGAGAAAGGTCTAGTTTCCAAGTAGCTTCGTAAGCTGAAGCATGCATTGGCGCCCTTTTAAATCCCAAATCCTGAAAGGCTTTTTTATTCTTTTCGTTCCTTTCCAAAAGAGGAGCCACTCTAATAAAACTTACTCCCTCCTCTCTAGCCAGTTCTTTCAATCTATTCACCAATATTTCAAAGCCTTTACCAATAGGCCCATGTTGAACTAAAAGGAAACTGCCCCGCTTAGCTCTTACCCTTGAAGCTAAAGCTAGCCCCTTCAAAGCATCTCCCTCAAAAATGCCCAGCCTCCAGATTTTATTACCCATCTTCTCCTGAAACTCTCCCCAATTCCAAGACTGTAAAAAGGTTTTTTCTTCTTGTTTAGCAAGAAAAGCTTCCCAAGTATTTTTATCTCTTATCTTTCTAACCTCCATAGCTCTTAAGAAAATCAACAATCTTTTTAGCTTCTTTCTCTCTTATATTAATATGGGTTGGTAAATTCAAAGTGAGCTTAGCTAACTTCTCAGCTTTGGGGCAGGAACCCAGCTGATACTGAACTTTTTCCAACCTGGTGTCATGGGGAGCTACGGGACTCGTATACCAGTCCCCTACTAAAAGATTCTTTGCCCAGGCTTTTTTAATCATATCGTGGGCTTTGGGATGTTTTACTGTAAAACGAAGATAAATTTGTTCTGAATCTGGCGGTAAGATAAAAGAAGCGTCTTGAAGCTCTCTTCTGTAAAAGTTAGCCAGTTCTTTTCTATGACCATTAAATCTTTCTAGTTTCTTGAATTGATTAATGGCTAAAAGAGATAGCGCATTGGGTAGTCTCTTTGGAAAATAAGAAGGTTTCCTTCCTCTTTTTTCTGCGAAATTTACAGCCTTGGAAAGAATTTGCAGCCATTGAAATAGAATCAAAAGATACTTCCCCAAGACTCTATAAGTAGGTAAAATCAGCCAATTCATTAAAACTGGATGGACTAATTGTTGTAAAATCCAACAAGAAGAAGGAAAACCTGCTTTTTCCTGATATTCTTTTAATCTTTGAGCTAATCCATCATCGTCTGCTATTACTATGCCCCCATAAACAGAAGATATAACTTTGTCCCGAGAGAAGCTGAAAAAGGCAGCCTTGCCGAAAGTCCCCACTTTCCTGCCTTGATAAGCAACCCCTAAAGAATGAGCACAGTCTTCAACCAGAATTAGATTATTCTCCTGACAAACTCTTAAAATCTCATCCATCTCAGCTGGTAAGCCAAAAGTGTGTTGAACCATCACCACCTTACTCTTTTCTGTAATCTTCCTTTTTAAATCTTCTATATCAATATTAAAAGTCGCCTCATTACAATCTAGATAAACAGGCTTGAGCCCTGCCCAGATGATTGGATTGACAGCAGCATTACAGGTAAAAGCCTGTAATAAAACCTCATCCTCTTGCTCTAAACCTAAAGAATTCAAGAGGGCTAAGAAAGCTGATCTCCCACTATTAAAAGAAAGAGCATGCTTTCTTCCAAAATATCTTTTAAATGCTTCTTCCAACTCTTCAATGCTTTCTCCTTTCTTCCACTTCCAGCATTGAAATATCAACTTAAAAGCCAGCCAGATATCCTCTTTCTCTGTGTTTGGGGATAAAGATATTGAAATCGGCTTAATCATCCCGGACTAATAATCTAATTAATTGCTTTGGCACCCTGCTTTCTAAAAGAACAACATCATTCTCTCTCAAAGAGCTTTCAATCTTTTCAAAAATCAGTTTCGAATTTTCTATGAATAAAGCTTTGCCTCCAACCTCCTTTTTGATACAGTTGAAGCATTCTTGGGTGGTGATAATCGCCAAATCACAAACTTCGGCTATCTTTTTTCCTATTCTCTGGTGGACTTCTCCTGAAGCTTTTCCCAACTCAATCAAACAGGGCATAATAATTACTAGCTTGCCCTGAGCTTGCCGAAGGGTCTTTAGATATTCCAAGTGAACCAAAACTCCATCAGGGTTGGCAGAATAGGTAGCATCAATAATCTTTAAGCCATTAACTCCCTTCTTTAAACGAAATCCACCGGTTTTGTTTTTAATTTTTTCTACAACCCTGGTAATCTTTTCTTCTGCCATACCCAGTTCCCTGGCTACGGCCATTGCCCCCCAAATATTCTCAGTCCCAGCAAGTTCAGCCTCTTCGCCATATAATCTTTTTTTAATACTGGCTCTCTCAAATAATTCCCGGCAATATTTATTCTTTCCGTTAAAAAAAGCTATCCCATCTTTGGGCAGGCTCTCTATTAACTCATATTTAGCTCGAATTATATTCTCTTGAGAGCCAAAAGTAGCCATGTGTTGCTCATTTATCCCAGTTAAAATACCAATTTTAGGTTTTACAATGTCTGCCAAAAATTTAACTCCTCCTACGTTGTAAGCTCCCATTTCACAAACAAAAATCTCATGCTCAGGCTTCAACTCATTCAAAATACACTGGCTGATACCAATTTCTGAGTTCTGGTGTTCTTTTGTCTTCAAAACCTTAAACCTCTCTGATAAAATATCAGCCAAGAAGTCTTTAGTCGAGGTTTTCCCGTAACTACCAGTTATCCCAATTACCAAAAGATTCTTAAAGCCTTCTCTTTTGGCTTTAGCTCTCTTTATAATTCTATTCCTGAAAAAGACTGTAAAAGGCTGCAAAAAAAGAACAATCAGAGAAACAATTAAAGGAACCAAAACATCAAACACCAACAAGCAAAAAAGAGTTAAGAGAATTGTTGGACTGTAATTAAAAAGCAAAAACAAGAAACCGAACTCAACCAAAAAACCAATAAAAACTAAAAGAAAAGCTTTCTCTGTCAGAACCGGCTTTCTCAACCTTTTCCTCAAAGCACCTAACAAGGCTTTGGCTGCCTCTAAGGAATAAATTAGAAACAAAGCAAACAGAAGAAAAACGGGAAAAGGAAAGAAAGTTATCAATAAAAAAACCTTAAAAACAAACAGGGGGTTAAAAAAAAGCTTTCTCCCTTTGGCTGTTTGGAAATGGGCCAGAAACCTTCCTATATGGTATTCCTTTAACTGCCACAAATAGAACCAAAACAAAAGAGCTTTTGTCGTTCTCAGAAACCAAAGAGAGCTAAAGAGAAAAAACATAGAGATTAACTAAAGAAATTAACAATGACTTGGCTTAATTTCCCAGGAGCCTCCAGATGAGGACTGTGGCCTATTTTAGGGAAGATCTCCAGTTTTGAGTCTTTAATATTCTCATGAAAAACAGAGGCATATTTAACCGGCACCATTTTGTCTTCTTCTCCCCAGACGATTAAGGTTTCTTTGTCTATCTTAGATATTCCTGGCAATAAGTCTTCTGCTAAGACTTTCTGAACTGTTTCTCGCATAACCCCATCTGCTTTTACATAGTCTTTGTTCCTTAAAAAGATATAGAAAGCATTCCTGGCTGAATCTTTCAAACGAACCAGGTGTTTGGGCGTCAAGAGAACATTCCCGAGCCTGGCCATCCAGTAAATTAATCTGGTAAAAGGACTGGGTTTGGGTTTTATGCCGGCAGAAGCACATAAAATTAACTTCTTTATCCTTTCTGGATATTGATTGACAAACTTAACAGAGATTCTCCCTCCAAAAGAGTGGCCTATTAAAAAGAAACTAGGCAAGCCTAAGCTTTCTCCAAACTTAAGGACAAAATCACTGTAATCTCCCACTCCCCAAGGCTGAGGGGGAGGAGGTGTCTTCCCAAAGCCAGGGAAATCTGGAACAACTACTTTGTACCCCTTTTCAGCCAAAATATCTCCAACCCCAATCCAAGAATCAGAGGAACCACCCCAGCCATGCAAAACCAAAATCGCAGGACCCGACCCTGCAATTTTATAATTAATCCCTATACCATTTATAATAATGGTTTCTTCCCTCATTTACCGAGATTTTATTTATAAATAAAATCGAAGGTGAAGATGAGAATTTTATTCTCATCGCCCAATCACCTTAAAATTAAGATATTTCTGAAGAACTTCTGGTACTTTCACGCTGCCATCTTTTTGCTGGTAGTTCTCAATTATGGCTATGAGCAGGCGGCCTACAGCCAAAGCAGTACCGTTTAGCATGTGAACCAATTCCAGTTTTCCATCTTTGTCTTTGAAGCGGATATTCAAACGCCTGGCCTGATAATCTGTGCAGTTTGAAGTGGAGTGGGTTTCCCGGTAAGCCCCTTGGCCAGGCAACCAAGCCTCAATATCATATTTTTTAGCCGCCGGCCTGCCCAAGTCTCCAGCTGCTATATTTATTACCCGGTAAGGAATCTTTAAACTCTTCATTAGTTTTTCTTCCAAAGACAAGAAAAACCGATGCTCTTTTTCTGATTTATCTGGATGACAAAAACTAAACATCTCAACCTTGTCAAACTGGTGAACCCGGAAAATACCCTTGGTATCTTTTCCATAAGAGCCTGCTTCCCTGCGAAAACAAGTGGAGAAACCAAGGTATCTCCTGGGTAATTCCTTTTCCAAGAAGACCTCGTCTTTGTGCATGACTCCGATTGATTGCTCAGAGGTTCCGACCAAATACAGGTCATCTTTTGGCAAGTAATAAGCCTCTTTCTCATCTGCCTGTTCAAGATAGCCCATGCCTCGGGCAGTTTCTGACTTTAGCATAACAGGAGGGATAATAGGAACAAAACCCTCTTTTACCAGACTATCAAAAGCAAACTTGACCAAGGCTAATTCCAATAAAGCAGCTTCTCTCTTCAAATAAGCAAACCTGGTTCCGACAACCTTGGCTGCCTTGGCAATATCAATTAAATCAAGATTTTCGGCAATCCTCAAGTAATCTTTGGGTTTGAAGCCAAACTTTGTTCTCTTGCCAACCTCTCGCAAGACAACACTATCTTCTTCACCCCCCAGAGGCACCTCTTTTAAAGGAAGATTGGGCAACGCCAAAAGCATCTCTACTAATTCTTTATCGGTCTTTTCCAGTTCTGGCTCCAGTTTTTTAATCTTAACCTTTATTTCTTTCCCCTTCTTAATATCTCCTTTCCCTAATTTGTTCTGCTCTGCCCTCAATCCTTCTATCTCCTGCAAAACCTTTCTCTTTTTCTCATCCAACTCCAAAATCTCATCAACCAAGCCGGGCTTAGTTCCTTTTTTCTTAATCCCATCTTTTACTAATTTAGGATTTTGACGAATTAACTTAATATCTAACATATGTTCATGGAACATGGAACACGTAACAAAAATTGTTCCATGTTATGTGTTATGTGATTTTGGTTTCATGGTGGGGAAAAGAATAACCTCCCGCAAGCTGTGGGAATCTGTCAAGAGAGCGGTCAGCCTGTCAATTCCCATGCCAAAGCCAGCTGCAGGTGGCATGCCATATTCTAAAGCCTCAATGTAATCTTTGTCCATTCTCTGAGCTTCTCCCAAGCCTTTCTGGCGAAGCTTTTCTTGCTCTAAAAACCTCACTTTTTGTTCTATAGGATCGTTCAGTTCAGAAAAAGCATTGAGCAACTCTATTCCTCCTGCTAAAAGCTGGAAGTTAGCGAGTTTTAAGGGATCCTTGGCTAAAGTCTTGGCTAAGGGCTGGAAACCTAAAGGATGGTGAATGACAAAAGTAGGAGATATAATCTTTGGTCTGCAGAATTTTTTAAAAATCTCGTCTGCAATTTCAGCCTTTGGTCTTTCTTTTTCTACTTTTACTCCCAAAGCCTTAGCTTTTTTAAACAAAGCCTGCTGGTTTATGGTTTCAAAATTAATTCTTGTATATTTTTTCAGTAACTGATAAAACTCTACTCTTTTGAAGGGGGTTTTAAAATTAATCTTCTTACCTTCGTACTCTATTTCCAGCCCCCCAAAGATCTTCTTTAACAAATAAGAAAACATTTTCTCGGTCAAGCGCATCATCTCTTTGTAATCAGCATAAGCCCAGTAAAACTCAAGCATGGTAAAGTCTGGATTGTGGGCCCGGTCAACCCCTTCGTTTCGGAAACACTTGCCTATTTCATAGACCTTTTCAAAGCCACCTACCAAAAGTCTCTTTAAATAAAGCTCAGGAGATATTCTTAAATACAAATCCATATCTAGAGCGTTCAAATGAGTCTTAAAAGGCAGGGCCCGAGCCCCTCCGTAGATTGGCTGCAAAATAGGAGTCTCCACTTCCAGAAAATCCTCTGATTCCAAAAAAGCCCTGAGCTCTGCAACAATCTGAGAACGGAGCTTAAACTTCTTTTTCGCCTCTGGATTAAAAATCAAATCCAGGTATCTCTTTCTGAATCTTTCCTCAACATCTTGAAGCCCTTTCCACTTCTCAGGCAGGGGCAAAAGGGATTTCGCTAACATCTTAAATCCATCTGCTTCTATTGTTTTCTCTCCTTTTTTAGTTTTGAACAAGACACCCTTTATCTCAACAAAGTCTCCTATGTCAAAATTGTCCAAAAAGAAACCAAACCCTCTTTCTCCCAGTTTGTCCTTGCGCAAGAAAGCCTGGATTTTACCTGTTCCATCTTCTAAATCCAAAAAAAGAGAGCCTCCATGAACCCTTTGGGCTCTGATGCGGCCCACCAATACTAACTCTTTCTTGGAGCGAGCCAAACTGGCAAAACTCTTTAAAGCCTCTGCTGTTTTATGAGTTCTCTGGGTCTTGGCAGGATAAGATAGGAGGCCTGACTTTTGAATGGCTACCAGCTTCCTCAACCTTTCTTTTTTCAACTTATTACTAGCATCCATAAGTGTTTTAATTCTACTCTTTTTTTTAATCAGCGTCAAAACTCTCTGGCTGGCTAAAATACCACTGGAGAATGCTTTTGGCAGCAGGTATGGCTGCTCTCTGAATGCCCTTCAGGTCTTCTATCATTAAGGTTAAAACAATCTTAGGCGCCTCGTAAGGAGCAAAAACAGTAATCCAGTTGTGATACCTCTCCTTGCCCAGTTCTGCTGTCCCGGTTTTGGCAGCTACTTTTACCGGCAGAGAGTTAAGCTCAACAGCTGAGGCTTGAGGGCTGTTATAACCTGTCACTGCCTGCCTCATGCCCTCTCTGACTATCTCTAAGTATTCAGGCTCAATAAAAGATTGGCGAATTATTTGGGGCTCTATCTCTTCTATCACTTCTTTCTTCTCGTCAACAATAGCTTTTACAACCTGGGGCTGTAATAACTTCCCCCCATTGGCTATGGCGACAAAGCTGGAAACAACCTCCAAAGGACTTATCTGCAAAAATCCCTGACCGATGGCAAGATTGTAAGTATCCCCGTCCCACCAACCAGGATCTTCAGGAAAAGTTTCCTCTTTCCATTTTTTGTCAGGAACGAAGCCGGCAGCTTCTCCTGGCAAATCTATTCCGCTTTTTTCTTCCCAGCCAAATAAATCAAGGTATTCTTTAATTCTGGTTGGCCCCAGCCCTTCTTGGTCTTCATATCCGCCACCTACTGTATAAAAGTAAACATTGCAAGATTCAGCAATAGCCTTTCTCATGTCAGTCCAGCCATGTGAGGTCCAGTCTTTTTTGGTAGAAGAGGAGGTTTCATCCCAGGGATTGCGAATCAGGATGCTCCCAGTACAATACAGACTCTTTTCTGGTGAAATTATATTTTCTTCCAAAGCGGCTGAAGCAATTAAGGGCTTTATAGTGGAACCTGTTAAATATCTTCCAGAAATCACCCGGTTAAAAAGAGGCTCTAAGTCTAAAGGATCTTCTAAAAGAGTTTGGAGCGCTTCTGGATCAGCTCCTTTTTGGAACAAATTGTTGTCAAAATCAGGCAAAGAAACTAAAGCCAGCACTCCTCCTGTCTGAGGGTCAATAGCCACAGCTGCCGCTTCTTTGGTCCCAAGACTGTTTAAAACTCCTTCCAGAACTTCCTTTACTTTCTTCTGCAAATCTTTATCCAGCCACAAAACTAAACTTTTTCCTGATTCTGGCAGAGAAATAATTTCTTTTGAAATAACATTTCCCAAAGCGTCCCTTTCAATCCTGAGCTTT
The DNA here is from genome assembly GCA_964501545.1 of uncultured Candidatus Saccharibacteria bacterium. Classification (GTDB taxonomy): domain Bacteria; phylum Patescibacteriota; class Minisyncoccia; order Minisyncoccales; family RBG-13-42-11; genus CAZCSH01. The sequence goes on along the minus strand of CAZCSH010000013.1, from coordinate 2,834 downwards.
CCTGGGTTCTTCCTTAAAACATCCTCATAAAAGTTCTCAAGGCCTGTCCTGCCCACATAATCACCAATGGAGTAAATATCTGGGTTTTCCTCCCACTCCTCAGCTTTGATTTTACTGGTGTAGCCTATTAAATGAGAAAAAACTGGTCCTTCTTTGTAATCTCGGATTGTGTTGTTAACAACTTTAAACCCAGGCAGGTCTTTTATTCTAGCTTCCAAAAGAATGAGGGATTGGTGGGGAATATCTTCTACCAAGACCTGCTGGTTCAACGAAGAATTCTCAACCTCCTCTGCCAGAGAAAGACAATCTCTACCTAAAATATCTGCTACCTGACAGAAAACTCTTTCTCTTTCTTCTCCTTGGGCTAATTTTTCCTTATCTACTATTAAATCAAAACTGGGCAGATTTAAGACAATCTGCTCTAAATTCCTATCGTAAATTACCCCTCTTTCTGCTTGAATCTGGTTGACGATAAACTTGTTTTCCTGAGCTAGAATGGAAAAAATCTTTCCCTCTAAAACCTGGAGTTGGAAGGTTTTTAAAAAAAGACCAAAAATCAGCAAACCAGAAAAAACCAGAAATCCCTGGAGAATTCTTTTCAAGAGAGGAACCTCTAACTTTTGGCTAGACACCCCGATTTCTTCCTCTTTCTTTTGGGCCAAAGAATCTAAAAGCACTTCCTGGGGCTCAAGATCTGGGTTAAGTGGGGCTTTGACCTTGTAGTTATTTTTATTTCTTACTAACTGAAAATCGAACATATCTTTGAAAAACAAACTGGACCAAAACAGCTAAAATCAAGGCTATTAAAGTATATGAGCCGAAAAAGAAGAAAGGACTCAGGGAAAATATATCCAAATAGAGGCCTCCAATAAAGGCTGAAGTCAAGCCAAACCAGAGAGAAGAAATGAAGTTAAGGAGAACTATCAAAAGCAAAACTAAATTGGGAAGGAAACCAAAATAACTAAAAGAAATTAAAAAACTGCTCTGGAACAAGACTAAAAAATAAAAACCCAAAATAAGAAATAAGATTCTCTTTACCATCTTTTAAAAGCTAGTAATAATAAAGAGATAATCTAACTTTTTGACCTGAAATTGAGGCTCTATTTCAGCGGTTTGAAAAGGATCTATATCTGTTTTTCGAACATTCTTCACCTTGCCCACCAGAATACCAGGAGGGAAAATACCGCCTAAAGCCGTAGTCACTACTAGCTCCCCCTTGGAAATTAGCTCTTCTTTCGAAACAAGGTCCAAATAAATCTTAAAGGCTCCCCTACCTTCTATTAAACCGAATACTTCTCTGTCTGAAAGCTTGGCATCGAAAGAACTATCTTTGTGGGAAATAAGAATAACCTCTGAAAAATCCTCATAAACCTGACTAATCCTTCCTACCAAGACTTTTTGTGGAGAGATTAAAGGCATTCCACTCAAAAGCCCGGCTTTCTTGCCTTTATCCACTAAAAGGGAGTCTTGAGATATGTCTTTAGCAATAACCCTTGCTATCTCAAGCTGGAAATCTTTCTCCAGACCAAGATTCAAAGCCTCTCTTAAAACCTCATTCTCTTTTTTTAATTCTCTTAAAAAAGCCACTTCGCCAAGCAACTCTTGGTTTTTAAAGGAAAGCTCTTTTACCTCTTCCAGCAAAGCGCTCTGCTTAGAGAAAACGCCCAAAAAACCAGAAACCTCTTCTCCCCATTGCCAAAAGATGACTTCCAAAGGAGAAGAAATATTATAGAAAAAGTTCTTAACGCTAAGATAAGAACCTGTCAAGTTTAAAAGAAGAAAAACAAGAACTAAGAGAATAAGAAGAAGAGAAATCTTTTTTCGGAAAGGAATTTTCATTGCTCTATTCTATCATAAACCAAGCTCTTTATGGAAGCGCAGGTAAAGAAGAAAGCAAAGTTTTCTTCTCTCAAAATTCCTTCTCCAAATCCTATCGATACCCCTTGTGCAAAACTCCACTTCTAACGGGGTTGACAGGAGTTTTTGGATAAATATACTAAGATTAGCATTAAAAAAACCCAGTAGTGAAAATTGGACTTGCTTCGCAAAATAAAATAATACTTGTCCAATTTCTACTACCGGGAAAGGTCGAACCACGAGACAAAAAATACTTCTACTGCGATGTTAGAGGAAAAACTATACGTCTCCCCACTTTCTCAAATTGAGGACGAAGCAAACCCAGAGGCTGACATTCTTCCTATAGAAGAGGAAGAGGAAGAGGAAGAAGGCAAAGAGAAGAAAGAAGAAGAGGATGATGATTGGGGCGGGGAAGACGAATAATTGAAATCTGACTTTGAAACAAAATCCCGCCAGAGCGGGGTTTTTGTTTGCCGAAATTCCATTTTGGAATGAGGCGGAAGATGAAATTTATTTCATCGCCCTGAAACAAAAAGGCGCTGGGATGGCGGCTACCTACTTTCGCGCAATAGCACTATCATCGGCCTTGGAGTATTTCACTTCCGTGTTCGATATGGGAACGGGTGGGACAACTCCAGCATAGCCACCATCTCAACGCCCTTTTGTATTGTAGTCATTAATTGCTAGTCAAGCAACAAAAATGATTTATTAGTACTGCTCAGCTTAATGTGTTACCACACTTACACTTGCAGCCTATCAACCTCATAGTCTCTGAGGAATCTAAGAGTCTTAATCTTGGGGCCTGCTTCGTGCTTAGATGCTTTCAGCACTTATCAGTTCCTGACTTAGCTACCCAGCGATGCTCCTGGCGGAACAGCTGGTAGACCAGAGGTCAGTTCCTCCCGGTCCTCTCGTCAAATGCTCCTCGCATTTCTGCGGGTTTAGACTATATCTTTGCCCATCCCGTTCTGCGGGAT
>CAZCSH010000012.1:11782-15222 GCA_964501545.1 uncultured Candidatus Saccharibacteria bacterium | reverse complement strand
AAGTCCTAACCAAGCCCTTAGATTATGGGTGCAATATGTCCGTACCTAAAACAAGTAGCTCTGTTACTCTTATTTTTTCTCCCAAGCTATCTTCAGGCCAGCCAGCCGCCGAAAGTGCTTATAAATGAGATTGCCTGGATGGGAACAGCTGTCTCAGCGAATAACGAATGGATAGAGCTTTGGAACGGCACAGACTCTCCTCTTTCTCTTGAAGGTTGGGCGCTAAAGGCATTTGACGGAACCCCAGAAATCCAATTAGAAGGAGAAATCCCAGCCAAGAGTTTCTTTTTATTGGAAAGGACAGACGACAATACCCTTCCCGGAATAGCAGCTGGCCAGATATACACAGGAGCCCTCCAGAACACAGGAGAAAAACTAGAGCTGTTCAATGAATTAGGAGAGTTGATTGACAGCGTTGACTGCAGTTCCGGGTGGTTAGCAGGAGATAATTCAACCAAGCAAACGATGGAAAGAATAGATTCTGGCTGGCAAACCAGCCAAAGCCCAGGAGGAACGCCTAAAAAACAGAATGCAATCCAACAGGAAGAACCGCAACCTAAGCCAGAACCTGAATTGCTCCCGCAAGAAGAAGCCCAGCCCGGATTAAAGCCCATTGTCTATCCCTCTGGTATTTTGATTAATGAGCTCATCCCGTCACCCGAAGGAACGGATGCCCTAGAGGAATGGATTGAGTTAAAGAATGCGGATGACGCAGAAGTTAATCTTTCTCAATGGAAAATCCAGGATACGATGGGGTCTGTAACTACTTATACTTTCCCGGAGGGAACAAAAATTAGTCCAAATGGTTTTCTTGTTCTCTCACGCCCCACCACTAAAATCACATTAAACAATGATGGCGACGGACTATTGCTTATCCAGCCTGATGGAAACATATTGGATACGGTAAAGTACGAAAAGGCGCCCCGCGGCCAGTCTTATAATCGAATCAGGGCTGCTTGGGTTTGGAGCGCTGCCCCAACTCCTGGCAAAGAAAATCTTGCCTCTTTGCCTCTTTTAGAACAAGAAGCGGCTGAAGCGGAGAAAGAGAAGGCCAAAGACCCCCAAAAACAATTGGCTGCTGTTAGCGAGCCTATCTCAAAAGAAAATCCTCTTTCATTATTGGTTTTATTAACGGCTTTGGCTGTTGCTTTTTTTTCTGGAACTATAATTTTAATTATTAAAAAGGAAATAAAAGGGCAGAAATCTTTTAAAAACTTGTTTTTTAGGTAAAATTAGAATAAAATTAATTTAGTATGTCAGGCCATAGTCACTCCAAAACTATAAAACACGACAAAGAATTAACTGACAAAAAAAGAGGCCAGATGTTTTCTAAAATGGCTCGGTTAATTTCGGTTGCCGTAAAAGAAGGAGGACCAAATCTCGAAACGAACTCTAAATTACGGTTGGCTTTTGAAATGGCAAAAGAGATCAATATGCCCAAAGAAAACGTTGAGCGGGCAATCCAAAGGGGGACAGGGGGGGCGAGTGAGGAAAAACTAGACCTTGTTTTGTTTGAGGCTTATGGACCAGGGGGAATAGCTATAATTATTGAGGGAATTACGGATAACAAAAACAGGACTTTGGGAGAAATAAAACAATTATTGTCCCAGCACAATGGGAAGTTAAGCGGAGAAGGTTCTGTCAAGTGGATGTTTGAGAGAAAGGGGGTTTTAATTCTGAATCCAGTTAGCCAAGAATCTCAAAACAAAGAGGCTTTGGAACTAATACTGATAGAGGCTGGGGCAGAAGACATAAAACAGAGGGGTAATGTTCTGGAGGTGTATACAAAGCCAGAAGAATTAGAAAGGGTGAGAACCCGGATTGAAGAAAAAAGCCTGAAAGTAGAGTCCGCTTCTCTGGAGTGGGTGCCAAAAGAAGAAATCACTTTAAACGAGCAAGATAAAACAGCTTCTCAAAAGCTTTTTGAGGCTTTGGATGAGAACGATGATGTCCAAGGAATTTATTCGAATTTAAAAGCGTGATCACCTTTGACCATAAAGATAGGACAATTTATCTAAAATAAATAAAATAACAAAAGGAATGAAGGAAATTTAAAAAATAAATTGCTTGACTACTGAATATTTGTTTGCTAAAATAAAGATATGAAGACATGTGAAAGATGCCGGAAAAAATATTCTAATACAAGCAACCACCAAAAGTATTGTTTTGATTGTATTCCTATTATTAGAAGAGAATACGCTAAAAGATGGCTCAAGGAGTGGAGACAAAATAACTTAGAGAAAGCGAGGGAAAAAGATAGAAAAAATCGCATTAGATATAAAGATAAAAGAATTAAATATAATAGAGAGTATTATAAAAAACAGAAGGACACAGAAATATATAAAAAAAGGATGGGTAAATGGTGGAAAAAACATCCTGATAAAAAAAGGGGGTATAATAAAAAATATTTTCAATTACATAAAAAAGAATTAACGATAAAAAGAAGAAATTATCAAAAAATATGGAGGAGAAAAAACAAGGGAAGACTCAATTTTTTAGCAAGGGAAAAATTAAAAACAGATCCCAAGTTTCATTTAAATAGAATTATGTCAAAAGCGGTATGGGAAGCCCTCAAAGAAAAGAAAGCAGGAAGAAAATGGGAAAATTTAGTTGATTATTGTCTTGAAGGCTTGATAAAACACTTAGAAAAACAATTTACTTCTAAAATGAACTGGGAAAATTTTGGAAAGTATTGGCAGATAGACCATAAAAGACCTAAATCTTGGTTTAGCTTTACCCCAGAAGAATTTAAACAATGCTGGTCCTTGAAAAATCTACAACCCTTAGAGAAACATAAAAATCTGAGCAAAAACAATCATTATGCCAGCTGAACAATTTATTAGGAAGAAGGCGATTGACATATTAGAAAAAGAGGGCTTTGTCTATTGGTATCCAGCAAAAGTGAGATATAAGCAGAACGATATCTTTGGTATTTTTGATTTGGTCTGCTGGCGTAAAAAAACAACCAAGATTAAATTCCTCCAACTAACTACCCTTCCCAACTTCTCCACCAGGAAGAAAAAGATAAAAAGGTTTCTTGAAAAGAACAAACTGAGCCAGCAAAAACCAGTAGAAATTGAGGTTTGGGGCTGGAACAGCCGGAAAAAAGAGTTCAAAATAGAAAGCGTCTAGGTCTTGACAAAGTTTTCAAAATGAATATAATGGTAGTTAGGGTTTGAAAGGTCGTTACAAGTGAATAGAATGCTGCGCTCCGCCCAAAGCGGAGCAAAATAATTAATAGATAATTAAAATAACTATGGATTACCTTATCAACCAAGAAACTCCTGAAACTCCTGAAACTCCTGAAGAGGAAACTGAAGAGAAAGAGGAAGAGTCTCCAGTAAGCCAAGCTGAGGGAGAAGAAGGAGAGTCTACTGAGCAACCTTCTGAGGAAACTGAAGAGAAACCAGTTAGCCAGACGGAAGAAGGAGAAAAGGAAG
>CAZCSH010000012.1:5583-11682 GCA_964501545.1 uncultured Candidatus Saccharibacteria bacterium | reverse complement strand
AGAAAAGGAAGAAGAAACTCCTTCAGAAGAAAGCAAAACTCAGTAAACGAACTAAAACAAAAGCACCCTTTTTCTGGGGTGTTTTTGTTTAGCTTCCTTGACCTATCTTATTTTGGCAAACCTTCTTTTCCCAACCTGGACTATCATTCCTCTTTCTATTCCTATTCTTTTCTGCCAATTGTCCTGACTTCTACCATTAATCTTTACCCCCTTTTGCTGAACCAGCCTTCTTGCTTCAGCCTTTGAGGAAACTAGCTTAGCTTTAAGTAAAAGATCGACCAGCAAAAGAGATTTCTCCTTTATTTTTATTCCGGGAATGTCTCTGGGTAACTCTTTTTGCCTAAAGACCTTATTAAACTCTTTCTCTGCTTTTTGGGCAGCTCTGAGAGAGTGATACATTCTGACAATTTCAAAGGCTAATTTTGCTTTTAAGTCTCTTGGGTTTACTTTTTTGGCTTTTAGATCTTCTCTGTATTTTTTTATGGTTTTTTCGGGAGTGTCAGTAACGAGCTCAAAATAAGGAATAATAAGACTGTCTGGCATTGACATTAATTTCCCAAACATTTGGTCAGGGCTTTCTGAAATCCAAACGCAGTTGCCAGAGGTCTTGCTCATTGTTTTGCCGTCAATGCCCAAAAGCATAGGACATGTCAAAACAAACTTTTCCTTTCCTTTCATCTTTTGCTCTAATTCCCGACCAATGAGCATATTAAAAACTTGATCAGTACCACCAACCTCTAAATCAATATCTAAAAAAACCGAGTCATACCCTTGAAGTAAGGGATAGAGGGTTTCATGCATCCAGACTGTCTCTTTTTTCCTTATTCTTTCTTGGAACATATCCCTCTGGAAAAGCTTGATGGCAGAGATATTGGAAGCAATATCAATGATCTCTTTTAACCCTAGTTTTAACAGCCAGTCTCCATTATATTTGATTTTAACTTTGGAGAAATCAATGATTTTATTCGCCTGTTCTTTCCAATTTTTTATGTTCTCCTCTATCTCTTTTGGAGAAATTCTGGGCCGAGCCGCTTCTCTTTGAGAAGGATCTCCAGCCAGAACTGTCCCCGTTCCAAAAACAAGGATTGCTTCATGCCCAAGGTCTGCAAACTCTTGAATTTTTCTAAGGGGAATGGCGTGGCCAAGATGAAGCTGGCTGCCTGTCGGGTCAATCCCTAAATAAAGCTTAATCTGGCGCTGCCGCATTAACCTCTTGAGTCTGGCCTTGTCAGGCAAAACCTGCTCTACCCTCCGGGTTAGAGCTTCTTCTATTTTCTTGGGATCGGTGTTTATTTTCATCATTTTTTATCTTAGAATAAAAGGAGAGAAAAGTAAATTATGCCCCGTTAGAAGTTTTTGACAGAAAAAAATTATAGAATTTTTTTCTGCTTTGCGATAACGGGGCGTAATCAATAAATAAAAGTCTATCTGAAATTGGCTATTAGTCATATAAAGACAGACTTCTAACGGGGTATGCCAAAAAGAAGAATTCACCGTAAAGTCTACCAAAAGAACTTAAAACAAAAGAGAACTTTTTTTATTTTGAAGCTCTTGCTGACGAGCTTTCTTTCGTCTGCCTTTTTAGTTTTCCTGATTTTTATCTTTTACGCAAAGGACTTGCCCCGGCCGGAAAAGTTTACTGAAAAGCAATTTGCCCAATCTACCAAAATCTATGACAGAACAGGAGAAACTTTACTTTTTGAAATCTATGGGGAAGAAAAAAGAACTATTATCTCTTTGGAAAGCGTTCCCGAGTATTTAAAACAAGCTGTTATAGCCACCGAAGATGCAAACTTCTACAACCATTTTGGCATTGATTTAAACGGCATCCTGAGATCTGTTTTAATAAACCTCAGGATAAAAGAACCTGTTTATGGGGGCTCAACCATCCCCCAGCAGTTAATCAGGTCTACCTTCTTCACCACTGAAAAAACAATCAAAAGAAAAGTGAGAGAAATTGTTTTGGCTTTGGAGCTTGACAGAAGATATTCAAAAGCCCAGATTCTTGAATGGTATTTGAACCAGGTACCTTTTGGGGTGAATATTTATGGAGTGGAAGCTGCCAGCCAAACCTACTTTAAAAAGTCAGTTTCGGAAATCTCTTTGGCCGAGGCTGCAACTTTGGCAGCTCTTATCCAGGCTCCAAGCTATCTTTCACCTTATGGCCAGCATCAAGACGAGCTTTTAGCTAGGAAAGATTATGCTCTAGAAAGAATGAGAGCAGAAAACTATTTAAGCAAAGAAGAAATGGAGCAAGCGAAAGGGGAAAAGTTAGAGTTTAGCGACCCAAGCTCAATCAAGGCGCCTCACTTTGTTTTGTATGTTATTGAAAACTACCTTAAGCCAAAATATGGAGAAAATCTTGAGTTTTTAAAGCAAAAGGGTCTAAAAATCTACACCTCTCTTGACTGGGAGCTACAGAGCCTGGCCGAAACAGTGGTGGAAGAAGGGGTAGAAGCTAACAAGGGATACAATGCTTATAATGGAGCCCTGGTTAGCCTTGACCCAAAAACAGGAGGGATATTAGCCATGGTTGGGTCAGCTGATTGGTTTGACGACCCCTATCCTGCAGGATGTATCTCTGGAATAGATCCCTGCTTATTTGATCCCAAGTTTAATGTGGCTGTTGGAACCAAAAGCAGCCCTGGCAGGCAGCCAGGGTCAGCTTTTAAGCCCATAGTTTATGCTACCGCTTTCAAACAAGGTTACACTGCTACCGCTACCATAATGGATGCAGAAACAAACTTTGGGCTTTGGGGGGAGAAAGAATATATCCCCCAAAACTATGACGAAAAGTTTCGAGGCTGGGTAACTTTGAGACAAGGACTTGCCCAGTCTTTAAACGTTCCCTCAATCAAGGTTCTTTTTCTGGCAGGGGCTGATGAAAAAATAGAAAGCTTGGAGACAAATGACTTTACGGGTCTGGAAAGTGTTTTTGTTAAGGGACTGGAAAGAAGCCTGGAAACTGCAAAAGGCCTGGGAATTACCACCTTAAACAAGCCCATTTCTTCTTACGGCCCGGCAATCGTTTTAGGGGGCGGGGAGGTGAAATTGCTGGAAATAGCTTCAGCTTACGGTGTTTTTGCAACAGACGGGTTAAGCGTTCCCCCGGTTTTTATTTTGAGGGTAGAGGACTATCAGGGAAATGTTTTAGAGGAAAACAAAAAAGCCCAAAAAAGAGTTCTTTCCAGCCAAGTGGCCAGACAGATAAATGATATTCTTTCTGATAATGAAGCCAGAGCTCCAATGTTTGGGCCTAATTCAATGCTTTATTTCCCTGGTTACGAGGTAGCTGCCAAAACCGGGACAACTCAAGACTATAGAGACGCTTGGACAATAGGCTACAGCCCTTCTATCGTCACAGCTGTCTGGGCAGGAAACAGTAACAATGAGCCGATGTCAAAAAAGCCAGGAGTTGTCCTGGCAGGCGTTATCTTCCATCGTTTTATGGAAAAAGCGCTTTTGAATTATCCTAAAGAAGAGTTTACAAAACCTGAGTACTAAGAGGATTTGATTGGCATGACCAAATAAATAAAACTGTCATCCCCTTTGGATTTTATAACTCCTGGTTTGTCTGGACCGGAAAGTTCAAAAACAGCCTCTTTCTCTTTTTTAGGGCCACTACTTACTTTTAAAAGCCCGTCTAACAAGAAACGGTCGTTAAACGATATTTCACAGGCCCTTCCTTCAACTTTGGCAGGAAAACTGCTTTTGTGTCCCCCAACCTCTGGGTTTTGGCTAGACAAACTAACCTCTTTTTGTTGAGGGCTTATTTTCAGCTTGATTTCGTTGACTTTTCCGCTAAAAAGAGAGGCTAGCTTAATTTGGTTTATCAGTTCCTTTATTTGGAAGATAACCCGGGTCTCGTATTTTTGAGGGATTATCTCCTGATAGTTAGGATATTCTCCTTCTATCAGGCGAGAGGTAAGCTGGATTTGAGGATGAGCTGTTTCGGAAAGGGGCACTTCAAAAAGAACCTGGTTGGGGCTGAAGAAGATTGCCAGGTTCCCCTCTTTTTCCCCGAAAATGTTAATTATTTCCTTAGCCGCTCTTTGGGGGAGGATGAAAGAATAGTCCTTGGTAATATTGTTTGAATTGGATTTAAGGTATAATTTCTTTTCTCCCAGCCTGAAACTATCGGTAGCCGCCATTGTGATTAAGTCTTTCTGGAAGGTAAAGAAAACCCCAGATATTTCGGGTTTTGTAGAAGAAAAACTGGCTATGTCCACCACCTGATTTAAAGCCTGGCAAAATTGCTGGCTCGAGATTACGAACTTTTCCTCTGTCGGGGTCTTGGGAATAAGGGGAAAATCTTCTGGATTCACTCCGTTTATTAAAGTTTCGTGGTTGTTACATCTAACCTCCAAATTAAAGCCTTTAGTTTCTAGTTCAATGGGTTTATCAGGCAAAAAACTAATAAAACTTGAAAGGACCCTGGCAGGTAAAGCCGCTTTTCCTTCTTCTCCCTTTTTTACCAATCCCCACCACTTAATTCCTATTTCCAGGTCTGTAGTAACCAGATTAAGGAAATTCTTTTCTGTTTGGATTAGGATGTTGTTTAAAATGGGAAGGCTTAAGGATTTTCCAGAAATCCTTTCCACTACATTAACACCTTCTTTTAATTTATCTTTTAATATTGTTGTTGTCATTGTGGATTATAGGATTTTTAAGATTAATTTAAGCTAAAAATAACTTAAGGATTAGAAGTTTAAATTATGAGGATAAGTTTTCGGCCTTAATTCCCCCCAACTTATCCACTGAAAACCCTCTGCCTTATTAGACTGATTTCATTGGACAGGTTTTCGTCAACTTCCAATTCTTTCACAATTTTTCCACAGGCATGAATAGCTGTTGTGTGGTCTCTCCCTCCAAATTTCCTACCAATAAAAGGGTAAGAGCTTTTTAATTCTTCCCTCAGCAAATACATGGCTATTTGGCGCGGCCTGACCACTTCTTTTTTTCTTGAAGAAGATAAAATATCTTTCTCCCTTAAATCATAAAATTCAGCCACAATCTGGATAATCTTTTTAGGGCTGGCTACTTTGTTAGGAGAGAGGAAAAGGTTCTTTAAAAGGGAATTAGCCACCTCCAGGTCAGGAGATTGGTTGTTTATTTTCTGATAAGTTATTAACCTGTTCAGGGCTCCTTCTAGCTCCCTGATATTCCTTTGGATGTTATTGGCAATATAATCCAAAACATCTTCTGGTAGACTGAAGCCATGTTCTTGACCTTTGGCTTTAAGAATGGCAATCCTAGTTTCATAGTCAGGATAGCTAATATCTCCTATCATTCCCCCTTCAAACCGAGAGCGCAACCTTTCAGCTAAGGCCGGAATGGCTTTCGGCGGTCGGTCAGAAGAAAGAACGATTTGCTTGTTGTCCTCGTACAAAGCGTTAAAAGTATGGAAAAACTCTTCTTGAGTCTTTTCTTTACCAGCCAGGAATTGGACATCGTCAAGAATCAAAACATCTATCGCTCGATATCTATTTTTGAAAGTCTCAACATCATGGTTTCTAATAGCAGAGACGATACCGGCAGTAAACTTTTCAGCTGGGATATATCTAACCTTCTTTTGAGGGGAGTTTTTCACTACCGCGTTACCAATTGACTGGAGAAGATGGGTTTTGCCCAGCCCAACTCCGCCATAGATAAAGAGAGGGTTATAAACCAGGCCTGGTTTCTCAGCCACTGCCAGAGCCGCCGCATGAGCCAGTTCGTTAAAAGGACCGACAACAAAGTTTTCAAAAGTGTATTTAGGGTTCAGATTGGTTTCTTTATGGACCTTGAACTCTTCAAACTCCAGCTGACCAGCCCTCAAAGAGATAGTGGGAACCCTTTTTATTGCTTTTAACTCAGATTTACCAACTGCATACTTTATCTCTTTTACTTCTTTATCTAAGTTGTAAATGATTTTGTAGATGGTCTTTCCGTATTTGTTCTCCAGCCACTCTTTGGCAAAAGAATTGGGGACAGAAACTAAAATCTGCCCGTCCTTGCAAGAAAGAACGCCAGTGTCTTTGAACCAGGTGGCGAAGTTAGCTTGAGATATGTTTAGTTGAATTTGAGCAAGAACTGCTTGCCAGAGCTCCTCTTTGTTCA
>CAZCSH010000012.1:0-5483 GCA_964501545.1 uncultured Candidatus Saccharibacteria bacterium | reverse complement strand
AGAAATCAAGGCAAAACAAGAGAACTTGTTGAAAAGATGAGGAAAAGATGGGGATGGCGAAGATCTGGGACCAGTAATTGACCCGCCCTTTTTTCTTTGTTAAGATGGGTAATATGTCCATAACTTATCATAAAAAGAGAAAAAAGAGACAAAGGACACACGGTTTTAGGCGAAGAAAACTGACCAAGGGAGGGAGACGGACTTTAGCTAGACGAAGAAGAAAAAAAAGAAAGAGAATTGTAGTTCAAGCTTAATGCTTCAAAAAATTAACCGCCTCCAAAAGAGCAAAGAGATTGAATGGGTCTTAAGCCAGGGCAAGGGGTTCAAAGAAGACAGTTTAGCCCTCAAGACAGCGAAGAACAACCTTAACTACTCTCGCTTTGCTTTTCTAGTCTCAAAAAAGGTTTCTTTAAAAGCTAGTTTAAGGAACAAGATTAAAAGAGGTTTAAGAGAGAGAGTTAGGCTAAGTCTGGGGAAAATCAGAATAGGGGCAGACAATGTTATTGTCGCTATCCCCGGTGTTGAGAAAGAAGATTCTAAAACAAGAGAAAGGGCGTTAGACAAACTCTTAGAGAAAATAAGCAAATGATAAACCCCGTTAGAAATAAATAAATTTTTCTAATAAGGGCAGTTAATTTTTAAAAACATTTAATTTTCATGATTTCTAACGGGGTAAAGAAACTCATTCTTAAAAGCATAATTCTTTATCAGAAAGCCATTTCTCCTTTTTTAATGAAGAGCTGCCGCTTTTATCCTTCCTGCTCAAGCTATGCCTTGGCCGCCATTGAGAAATATGGGATATTAAAGGGCAGCTGGAAAAGCCTAAGGAGAGTTGTTAAGTGTGCTCCCTGGCATCCAGGAGGAATAGATTTGCCTTAAATAAAAAACAATGGAACTTTTAATCAACATTTTCAATACCCTTCTTTATAAGCCCTTATTTAATGCTCTGGTTTTGCTTTATCAATACATTCCAGGCCAGGATTTTGGGGTAGCTATCATTATCCTGACCATTTTAATAAGGATTGTTTTTTACCCCTTAATGGTAAAGTCAATCCAAGCGCAAAAAATATTGTCAGAGGTTCAACCAAAGATTCAAGAAATTCAGCAAAAGTTTAAAAACGACAAAGAGAGACAAAGTAAGGAAATGGTCGCTCTTTACCAGAAAGAAAAGATTAACCCTTTTGGCGGTTGCCTTCCCCTTTTAATTCAGCTGCCAATTTTAATAGCTCTCTTCCGGGTTTTCTGGCGAGGGTTGACTCCGGGAGCGATGGGCTACCTTTACAGCTTTGTCCCAAACCCGGGAATGATTAATCCTGCCTTCTTTGGCCTGCTTGATCTTTCCCATCCCAATCTAATCCTGGCTTTTTTAGCAGGAATCACTCAGTTCTTTCAGTCAAAGATGCTGACTCCAAAAACAAAGCCTCAATCAAAAGATAAGACAGCCCAGTTTTCAGACATGATGCAAAAACAGATGCTCTACCTTTTCCCCCTATTTACCGTCTTTATCTTGTGGCGCTTGCCTTCTGCCATTGGTCTTTATTGGGTAATAACTGCTTTATTTTCTATCGGCCAACAATATTTAGTTTTTAAAAAAATAAACAATGCTTAGCCCAGCCGACATAGAGACAATTAAAAAAACAACTAAAGAATTCTTTGAAAAAACCAGCTTTGAGGTAGATCTTGACTTTTTGCCGGAAAAAGATAATACCCTTCCCATAAATCTTAAAACAGATAGCCCCCAAGTCTTGATTGGAGAAGGAGGGCAAACTCTTTCTGAAATCCAGCACCTCTTAAAGAGTATCCTTAGAAGAAAGATAACAGAGCCTTTTTATATTGACTTAGACATCAACGACTACAAAAAGAAAAAGACCAACTACTTAAGAGAGTTGGCCAGGAGTACCGCCGATGAAGTATCCTTAACCAAGAAAGAAAAAGAGCTAGCTCCAATGCCAGCTTACGAAAGAAGAATTATTCATATGGAGTTAGCTGGCAGAACAGATATTGCCACCGAAAGCATTGGTGAGGAGCCCGAAAGAAAGGTAATTATCAGGCCCTATCCTTAATTTAGTATTCTTTTTGAGGTTCTTGAGTTGTTGAGGTTTCTGCCTTGGCTCTTTTTATTTTCAACAATTCTTCCGGGCTGCTGGTGATAAATTGGTCTTCGGTATAAGAAGCGACAACTTTTATTGCCACATGCTTTTGGCCAGCAAAGAAAATACCCTCTCCCACTTCTGCCTCCAAAAGCAAATATTTCTCTTCCTCCGTCAGATTAAAGGTTTTTTGAACCACGTCTATTGTCGCTGGAGACTGTTTCAAAAGGATTTGCAAGGAAGAGTTTGTGATAATGGGCTTTCCGTATTCTGATTTCATAAAGTCTCCCACGTCCTGGGTAATGGTAGTAACCCCAAGCCAATATTTCCTGGCTCTCTTACAGATTCCGTAAAGGAAGGAAGCGCCATCTTCTGTCTGCATTAGCCACCAGGCCTCATCCACCACCAAAATTCTCTTTTTTAGTTCTGAGCGAATCTTGTTCCAGATATAACGCATAATAATGAACATGGCTATGGGCCTTAACTCGTCTTCCATATCCCTTATTCCAAAAACAATAAAGGGTTTATCCATGGAAATATTGGTTGGCTCGTTAAAGAACTGGGCAAAGGTGCCTTTGGTAAACTTTCTTACTCTCCTGACAAGGGATTCTGCTCCTTCCATACTTTCCAAAACCTCTTCAAAATCAGACATTAGAGGGATTTTGTCTGGCCAGGTAGAAGGATCTGATTCTGGGGTAATATCTTTTGCCGCATAAGTTTCACTCAAAGCCCTATCAATTATAGCGTCTTCTTCCGGAGAGAGTCCTCCTAGCATTATTCTTAAAAGTCCCACTAAGTTAATAATGTTTGAACGTAAAATGTCAGCTGGTTTTTCATCTTCTGTTGGGCTTGCCAAATCAAAGGGGTTTATGTGATTTTCAGAAGCTAAAGACATACTAAAGAAAGAACCCCCTACTGCGTCAGACAGGAATTGGTACTCATTCTCCGGGTCAATGATGATAGTTTCTACCCCTAACATTAAAGAGCGGAGGATTTCCAATTTGACGGCATAAGAATTGTGGACAAACATTCCTCCTTGGCCGGCCAGGAACACTTCGTTATCTACGGTTAAATCGTAAACGTACACTTCCTTCCTATTTTTTATTTTCTTAATTTGAACAATGGGGTCCCAAAATAATTGAGAATTAGCTAAAACCCTTAGCTGACCCAGCCTTTCTTCAACCCGGGGGATTTTGTCGGTTAAGACATTTTGATAACTTTGCCAAACATGGTGAGCCGCTTTTCGGATTAATTCATAAGAGGTGTTTTGTTGAATTCCCTGGGCTAAAGAGGGTTGTAGAGACGGATTAAAATATTTCATCTCCAAATCCATTTCTTGGAATCCGGAGTGAATTAGTTGCTTAATTTCTCTTAAGGAGTAGGAATCGCCCGTTACAGTTTCAATAATCTTAAAAGCATTTTTAGAAAGCGGGTTTACCCCTTCGTTTTTTACCACTCTCCAGCTTTGACCCAGAGTCTGCCACAGGGCCATGTTTAACTCTTTGTTGTTCTTTCCCAAATCAATTATTGCGGCAAGTTCCGGGAGCTCGCTTAAAATTTTAAAAGTGGAGGTTAAATCTTTAAATTTTCTAACCCTCTCTTCAATAATAGCTATCATTTCTTTCAATTTTTCCGGCGAGGGGTTGTAATGCCCCCTTGATAGATTTGAAATATCTTGAATTTTGTGCAGCTGGCAGCCGAATAGCCGGTATATTTCTTTAAAGATCGGAGCAACCCCTGGGATGATATCTACATTAGTATTTTCTTTTCCCTTGATTATCGTCGAAAGTCGCCTTCTTTTTCTTTGGGAAATGAAATTAATAGCCCTGGAGAATTTTCTTAGATTGTTTTGACCGGTAATTGATAATTTATAGTAAACTTTTTTGCTTTTCCAGTTGGCATTAATGGCTTTTTTCCTTATCTTCGCGACTCTCCCGATAATACCGAAATAATATAAAAGATAAGAAATTTCAGAGATTAATTCTTTAGACTTAGAAGTCGCGGTGATTAAACTGTTTTTTTCTATTCCCCCATCGCCCTCAAGATAAGCAGAAAGGTATTGGGAAACATTCTCTCTTCCGATATTGAAAATAAATGGCGGAACTTTCTTTTGTTTTGAGTCCCCGCCGGCGCCCAAAGATCTTATTATTTCAACGAACACCCGCGAAGCGCTGTTTATTCCTCGGTTTCCATAATAATAAGGAACCCCAACATCTTTAAAAGCAGAGGATATATCTTTAAGAACTTCGGGGTCGGTGTTGCTTATCATCACGCAATTTTTTGTGACCGTTCCTTCGGCCGCGATATACCCAAGAATTTTTAGAAAAGAAGAAGTAATTTCAAAGTCAGCGTTAAACAAAACTCGGTCTTTGCCATTCCTTGAGGCAAACTTAAAGCCATTAAATCTCGGATCGTCGGAGTTTATTTGAAGATAATCCAAGATTGTCCACAGGTATTGGATGGAAATGGGTCGGCCGTCGCGATATTTATAAAGATATTGATCAAATTTTTTATCTAATAAAGATTTTTTTAGAGTTTCGTAATTTTCTTTGATTATATTATCGGCGCCCCTTACATAAATTCCCTCAGAATCCTTAAGCAAATCTAATAAATTAATAGATTCTAAAGGGCGATTTGTGGCAGAAACTTCCCTGGGCAGGGGGATAAATTCTCCCTCCTTCACCTCAGAGCTTTTAGCCGCTACCGCCTCCCCGTTTTTCAGGACTATCATATTATGGTCGCCGGTTGTGGTGATTTCTCTACCGCTGCGAGTAGTGAATTTATAAAAAACTTCCGGCGCTTTTTTCCTGGCGGCTATCGTTGCTTTTGACCATTCTCCCTTTAAGTTTTTATCAAAACTATAAACTCGAATCCCCGGATTTATTACTCCTTCTAATTCTTCGTCAATTTGAACAGCTCCGCGTTCCTCAATTAGCCTTTCAACTACGGAGCCGATTTTTGTCAATTGAATTTCGCCTTTATTTTTTATCAAAACAGGTTCAGATCCCAATATGCTTTTCCCGCTGCCGCTCTTGGCAAAAAGAATAGAGTTGGCGTTTTCCAAACTAAACCTGTCAAATAAGATTAAGGAGTTATTGTGTCTGTTTATTCCATAAAGAATTCCTTCGTTAGAACTCAAGTCAAAAGAAACAAAGGGAAAGGTAGAAGAAAGAGGGCCAGTGTTCATTGTGGTGTGGACCATTAATTTATCTAGCCCGTAGGGAGAAGTAGAGTCAAAAGCCTCTTTTTGTTGATAAAGAGCAGGTTTTATATAAATTAACCTTGATTCTAAAATTGACCTTAAAGTGGTTTCTACTTCTCGCATTTCTTTTTCATCATTCCCATAAATAGTTAAATACAAACCGAACCTGAACATTCTTTCTTGAGCTGTCT
>CAZCSH010000011.1:0-16979 GCA_964501545.1 uncultured Candidatus Saccharibacteria bacterium | reverse complement strand
AAGTCCTAACCAAGCCCTTAGATTATGGGTGCAATATGTCCGTACCTAAAACATTAGTCAAATCGGAATAAAAAAAGGAGCTAGGGTCTAACTCGCAAAGCGAATAAAACCTCAGCTCTTGCTAGCTCCCTGCTATTGAAGTACCCAGACTACCTAGATGTCGGTCACGACTGGTGGTCAGAAGATACCAGCTCCAGGTTTTCAACTTTAGCCCAGAATGACGGGCCGCCCTCAATCCTGAGGACTACCGACTCTCCTCCCCAGCCGACGAGCTCAATCTCCATCTCGGTGCCCTCGGCGACACCAGGGGGTGATTGCCCTCCCTTGAACCTCACTCTTTGCCCTTTTTCAAGCACCATCATTAGCCTCCTTGACCCAAGAGCTTAGTACTACCTTACTCTACTACAGGTATTTAATTTCGTCAATCACTGGAGCTTATTTCCAAGAAAGGTAATGATTTTTGAACCAACTTCCGGTCTCTCCCAAGGATACAAGTGGCCCGCAGCAATTTGTTCTGTTTTAATTTCGGCTAACCATTTCCGAGGGGCTTTTAAAAGAGACCCTAAGAGGCTGAAGGCATCTCCTATTGCCAAACTATCTTTTCCATTATTATCTAGCTGAAGGAGGTTTTGTTCTTTTTCAGTCTCTACCCAGAAAGGAAGACCAGCAGAAATGGCATAAACTGATTCCCTGGCTTTGACTGACATTTTCTCATAGGTTTTAGTGGTAAAAGTAGCTCCATTGGAAAGACCGGCCATAACAATCTTTTTGTCTGGAAATCTATTAACTAGATCTTCTAAATCTTTGGCTAAGACTTCGGAGGAAAAAGAGAAAGAGCTGAAAAAGTCTTTGGCCCCAGCTACTTTACCCCAAAAATTATCTTTTGTCCTGTTAAAAGTAATGACTACAGCGTCGTACCCAAATTGATTAAGGTCCTCTTGGATGCCCTGAATAACAGGAGCGAAATCTAAAGCTTCTTCCAAGGGTGTATTTCCCCAGCCGCCAGAATTGAAAATAATAATTACATCTTTTTCGGAAATCACATCTAAGGCTTCTGGAGACAAAAGAGAATTTGAAAAGACTGGCGAGGAAAAGAGAAAAATTAAGACTCCTAAAATAATTACAGCTAAGGAAAGATGTTTTAGTATTTTCATTTTTGAGAGTGAAAGTGTTTTTCTAACTCTTCCATAAATTCAAGCAAAATTGGATCATCAAAAAATTCTCTTGCCCACAACCACCAAGGTCCTAAAGGGGGATTTTTGTACTTTTTCCAATATTCGTAAGCTTGTAAGAAATTTTCCATCCGATCTGTCTGCTTAAAAAATCTTCCTTCAGGAGTTAATCCCTTCTCATAGTCTAGCCAAAGAGTTTTTATTTCTTTTTTCAGATTAGGCGGTAATTTTAAGATAAGTTTTTCAATACCTTCTTTCTCTTTTTTATATTTACTCAAAGACTTTTTCCTTTTTTCACTGTTCGAAAACCGTGGCCAGGTCTTCATTAATTCTCTTAGCAATTTTTTGCTTTTTGGCAGAATTGAATCATAAGGAGTAATATCTCCAGCATACACTTCGCACAAGTCATGAATTAGAGCAATTTTTATAAGTTTCTCTATATTAAAACCCTTTTTGCGCTCACCCAAAACCCATCCTAGTATGGCCGCACGAAAAATATGCTCAGCAATACTTTCTGGATTTTTAATTTGGTTTATTACCCAACCTCTTCGCGGCATTCTCTTTAGTTTTCCAACCTCAATAAAAAAATTAAGTAAGCCTTTCATAGTTATTCTATCTTCAATTTAACACACTCCTCTCAAACAAAAAAGAGAGGTTCTTAGCCTCTCTGGAGCTCAATAATCAAAACTACTTAGACAATATTGTATCTAATCCTCTTAATACGGTAGGTTGTCTTTATGGGCGAAGAAACAACAACTTTATCCCCAATCTTACTACCCAAAAGGACCTTGCCAACAGGAGATTCATTGCTAATTTTACCTGCTGCCGGGTTAGCTTCTAAAGAGCCAACTAGAGTAAACTCATCATTCTGTCCATCTACCTCAACCATTACGGTAGCCCCCAGATTAACTATGTTTTGTTTGATTTTGGGAGGTATTTTTATTAAAGCGACGTTCTTTAAAATATTTTCTAACTCTATTATTCTTGACTCCAAAAAGCTCAAATCTTCTTGAAAAGCCAGGTACTCGGGATTCAAATCTTCCGAATGTAAAATCTTAGGAGATTCCCCTCTGGTTTTGGCTAATTTCAAAGCTTTCAAGTCTTTGTACTCTTTTTCCATTCTGACTAATCCTTCTTTAGTTAGATAAAACTTTCTTTCTTCTGCCATCGAAGTAAATAATTAATTATTTACGAGATGAGAGATGAATTTTAATTCATTGAACATCGAAATAAATTTATTTATTGAGAGACGGTTCGAAGAAGCAAACTTCTTCTCTCACCCTCATTTATATTCGGGTAAATGAATGTAAGATTCATTAAACATGGTTTCAAAAAATCCCCTCGGTGAGGGGACACATTTTCTAACAAATTATTAACTGCCCCTCACCTAATAATTCTTTTTAAAGAAATAATAATATACCAAAACCCCTTTAAAATGGATAAGGTTTCTAGGCTATTATTTCTTCGGTGAGTTATTTCTAGTGTTTTTTTCATTGCTTTTCAGCTATTCCTTCTGTACAACTTATTTTACCAAAGTAAAAAGGCCTGTCAAGTGCAGACCATATCAGGCTCAATAAAAATAGCGTTGGGCAAAAGATTACAAGCTATCCCTTATTCTTAAGTTTTTGCTTTTTGCCAGAAATCTTTTACTCAATTCAAGACTCAAGTATCCTATTACCATAATCCCAATACCTGCCACAATTAAAGCGAAAGGCCAACCAAAGCTGTCGCTAAAATATTCGCTGGTCAGCCTGATAATTTCAAGGAAGGTAAAGATAGTGGCCAAAAAAAGAATAATTCTGCTTTGAAGTCTGATGCTTAAATAAAAGCTGGCAATTAAAAGCAGGGGATAAAAGAAAAGCCAGAAAGCGTTATCCGTGCTCAAAGCGAGACCGGTTGCCAAGACCATGAAGGAGCCAGTAAAATACAAAAGGTTAACAATGAACCTTTTTTGTCGGGTATAGTAAGCAATTAAAAAGTAGCTCAAGCCCAGGATAAGGACTCTGTATTGTTCAAACGCTTGGCCTCGGACAAGAAAGAGAAGGTTGGTCAGGGCAATGAAAAGGCCAGAAGCTGCCGCTACTGAAAGAATGAAGAAAATCTCTCTAATCTTATCAGGAAAGAGCCAGTAGGAAGCAAAGTAAACAGCAAAGAGCAGAGAAAAGATCAGAACCTGACCAAAGTTTCCCTTAGCAGAAATATTAATCAAATCGAAAAAGGTTCCCAAGCCCAAAGGTAAAAGAAAGGCAAAGAGCAAGAAAGCTACCTGTGAAAAGACTATTAGCCTTTTTGAATAATAAAGGAAGTAATAGCCTATTCCGTAAAAGAAAGCACTCAAGCCCAGGGCGAAGATGACTTTCATTAACTGGGTCCATTGGTCCCAGACTTGGGCTACCAGAATCCCAACTCCCAAAATAATAATAAAGCCACCTACCAAATAAAAAACGTTTTGAAGGGTGATAACGGGTATTCTTCTCCCCTCTCCCAAAACCTCCAAAATCTCTTCTCTCTTTAGAGAGCCCTCTCTTAATAATTCCTTTAGTTCTGCCAGGACTCTTATTTTATTTTGCGAGCTAGTCTCCATTTAAAACCCAGGCAACGAATTTAAAGTTATAGTATTCTCCCTTCAGGTTTATTTGCTTTGCCAAAAACCTGCCTCGGGTTAGATGATAATTATTGCTGTCATCAGACGACCAAAAGAAAGGGAAAAAACCACCTTCACTTCTATCGCCTTCTAAAACAAAATAACCATCAGGGGATTTTTCAGAAACATCTAGGTTATAGCTGTTTACTTTTTCCAAAGAAACAGGAATGTTTTCTTCCGCTTTAATGTCATACAGATAGAAATCAACTTCGGGATAAGGAGCGCAGCTTCGAAATTCTGTTTCCTCATAAGGGCAAGGGGGAATTTCTATTTTGCCTTCCCCTATCCTAACATAACTTTTGCTAAAACCTGTAGCATAAATAAAGTTATAAGCTGGCTTAATAAATAATTCTGGCAAAAGAAAACCAAAAACCAAAACCACCACAATTAAAAAAATGGGGGCACCGATTCCTAGAAAAAGAGGTATTTTGCTTTTTCTTTCTGGCATAATTAGAACAGCGTATCTTGGCGAGAGGCAGCTTTTTGTTCTCCTTGGGAAAAGACCTTAATCTTGCCATAAACCCCGTCATACCCTCCTTCCCGAAAGACCTTGCCCTCTCTCATTCTTATTATACCCTCTACCACCTCAGGTAGACAAGTCCCTTCCATCTCTTTTGGCGAAACCTCAAGCAAAACATTAAACTCTGAGCCAAACTTCTTAATCAAGTTATTATACTCTTTTTCCACTTCCTTTGTTCCTGTTCCTTGAGACAGGGCGTCAGCTATGATTTCCTCTAAAGGGACTAAGTTTTTAAAAGGTATTGCTCCTTCTGGCCTAAAACCTTCCTCTCTGTCTGCTAGTGTCTCTACCCTGTTTAAAACTCCGATTGTCAAAGGCCGGCCACAAACAGGACAAATGCCATTGTATTTCCTTGTTTCTTTGGGAGTTAACCTTATCTCACAATTCCTATGGCCATCTAAATGATATTTACCTTCTTCTGGATAAAACTCAATGGTGTATAGAAATCTTTTAGGATCTTTGTCTTTTATAGCCTGAACTATGGCAGAATAGCTTAATTCCGTATCAAAAACATTGGCCTCTCTGCCGATTTTGGCCGGACTGTGCGCATCTGAATTACTTATCAAAGCAATTTTATCCAAACCGGAGTTCCGCCAACTCATCGGAGGATCAGAATTCCCACACCAAACTGGAATACCGTTTCGTCGAATATAAATTACATGGTTTGGAACCGCCACAGAGAATACTTTTCCATTAAAATTAACCCAAGACTCAACATAATTATATTTCTTTATTATTGAAGGTAAAACTGCGTGTTTGTTGTGTCTGATAAAATAAACTGCCCAAGTATCATTTCTTTGTTTATATATCCTTTTATTACCCGGACTTTGAAAGGGCCTTCCTTTTTTATGGTCTAATTTATAATAAGCGGACATCCCCACCTTTAATGCAATCTCTTGAAGGTCGTCTCGCAAACGAATAGAACTAGTGGTTGCAGAAAGACCTTTGCCACTTCGTCCATAAATATGGCCATCTCCTTTAATATAATATTCAAGGAATATCTCCAAAAGTTCTTTTGGTAAAGATTTTGTCTCAAAAGGAATAAATTTATCATAACATTTACCAAATTGTTTAAGATAATGGAATAATTGATAATCTCTTACTCTAATAGTATTATTCGTTTTTTTATCCCAATAGACGTTATAACCAAAACTTTCAAGAATACTTTTCATTTCAGAGAGCAGAGCATTATTCCGATTGGACAGACAGGTATTATAATCGCTATTTTTTCTTTTATCTGTCCATTCATTTGTCCAACCTTCTGCTATCCAAAATCCAAAAAACTTTAACCAAGGCTTTATGGGGATTTTCTTTACCGGTTTAATCCGCGAACCGCCCGAATAAGACTGGCATCCCCATTTCATTTTAACAGCGGGCAAGATAAAATACTTTTCATTTTTACCCACCCAGACCCCATCTTTCTTAAACTGTTTTGATTTGCCAAATAAAAATTGCGCTTCTTCCAAAAAAAATGGTTTGGGATTACGAAAGTCGCAAGGACTTACCAAAAGTTTGTGATTTGGAGTAACCAATAAATCAACTCGTTTAGTTTTTAGTCTATACATTTTCCCTTTATAATCATAAGTAAATTTTTTGATTAGCTTCTGGAACTCGATTTTATTTGTATTTAAATTTAGTGTACAAATTTCATTATTTTTTTGAATTTGAGGAAATTGCCTCCAACCATCCCTTGTTAAGACCTCTGTTTTTTCGTCAAAACAGGAAAGTCCCGTTTCTCCAGCATAAATGTATTTTGAATAATCTTCAAAGCATTCCTCCATTGAATCAAACCCGGACTTTGAACCAAATAAAGAAAACCATGGAGTATAAAGATGAGCCGGCACCACTAGGCAGTCAGGAGAAGCATCTAGAACAATCTTGGCTAATTCCTTTGCATCCAAACCTAAAATAGGCCTGCCATCTGACTTTAAATTGCCAATCCAGCCCAGTTGAGTGTTAATCTTTTCTACCGCTTCAAACGAAGGAGCAAAGATTAAAACGTGTATTTTCCGAACCCTTCCTCCTTTGGAATAAATACAGCTAATCTCGGTAGTAAGAATGAAACGAGTAGGGCTATCCCCATTCTTTAATTTAAATAACCCCGGTTCAGCAGGTTCTAGTTTCTCTCTCAAGTTTTTATACCACTCTGGGTGAGTAAAATCTCCGATTGTCAAAACCTTAATTCCCTTAATCTTTGCCCACTTATCCAAACTTTCTAAATCCATGTTTTGAGAAGTAGCTCGAGAGTATTTTGAGTGAATATGAAAGTCAGCTATGAACTTCACCCCGTTAGAAATCTGTCCTTATATAGCAGATTGCTAATTTCGGTCAGATTTTTGTTTTTTTGTTATACCCCGTCTATTACTCTGCATAAAATTTTTCTCTGAAAAATTTTATGCCCAAGATTTCTAACGGGGTTCATAATTTTAGGAGTTGGGATATAGCCCCCAGAATAAACAGGCCTATCAAACAGTATAGCAAGACTGAAGATACTTTCAAACTGTATTCTGGCTCCCTATCACCAAGTTCTTTCGCTTTCTTAAACAGTAAAACAACCACCCCTCCTTCAATCATCCCAATGACAATCCCAACAATGCCAATAACCTCAATAAAACTGCGAAAGCCAGCCAAAAACAAAATAAGGGGCAGGCCTAAGGCAATAGAATAAGACAGAGAACGAGGCAAGCCAAAGTCATAAATAAAACTGTTTCTTAAGGAAAGCCCTAAGATTAAAAAAGAGTCTGCCAGAGTAATTACCCCGGCCAAAGCTCCCCAGAAAATAATTCCCTTGCCCAAATAAGGCACCAGGCCAGAAAGAGCGTCAGGAGAAGTGTTGGCGCCTGTAACTCCCGCAATGCCCAAAGCAAAGAAAATATAGAGTATTACAACAAGAAAGGTAGCTAAAATGATAATCTTTTTAAGTCCTTTCTTTTCTGCTGGTATTTTTAAAACCTCCAGGGCTTCGGGAATAGCAGCTAAGCCCAGCAAAGAAAACAAAATAACCCCGTAGGGCAGAAAAATATTTGGTAAATCAAAAATAATAAAGTTAGAAAAATCTATTTTGGGAAAGCAGAAAAAGAAAATAACAAAGACGGCTAAAAAGAAAAAAAGATTGGTAAATAGTTCTATCGGGGCTATGAGTTTGATTCCCCGGAAAACAAAGTAAGAAAGAACTAACCAAAAGAGCAAACTAAAATGAAAACTGGAAAGATTAAAAACAGAGGAAAAGATAATTGTTAAAAACTGTCCACCCAAAATCAAGTAAGCTAAAAGAGCGCCAGAAAGACCGACAATAACAGAAATCCCGACAAAGAACTTTCCCCATTTGCCCAGATACTTTTCAGCGTAACCAATTAATCGGTGCTTTTCTTTTGTTCTCAAAACCACCTCGCCGAAGAAGAGGTGGATTAAAATAATAGCTCCTCCTAAAATAAGAAAATAAAAAAGGGCAGGCACTAGCCCGCTCTTTGCCACAACATAAGGTATGCCGAAAATCCCTGCTCCCACTATCGCTCCAACCAAAACAGACAAAGCTAAAAGAAAGTTTTTATATCGCCCAAACATTGCCTTTGGAAAAAGGCGCGCTCTCTACCAGCTGTCAACCTCTAGCTATTCTATTAAGTAGACTTTGTAACCGTCTCTGACTTTTTGGTCTACCTTGACCCCGACAGAGTCACCCTTCTTGGCTTTTTCTACCTTTTCGTGTTCCACTTCCATTGATTCTACTTTCTGCTCAAAATCAACCTCTCCCCCAACAATCCTGACTGTATCTCCCGCGCTTAAGGGAGCTGCCAACTCAATCACTGCTACTCCTATGTTGCCAAAGTAATGGGTGACCTTGCCTATCAATTTGCCTTCTTCGTTATTTGCTGGCATAAGTTTAATTTCCTTTTTATTTGCGACCTTTTTCTTTTTGGATTAATTTTATGAGTTTAGCTACCAGTCTTTTGGGGTCTGTCTCATAGATTATCTTCTTTTCCCCTCGAAAAGGGCCTCGCACCAGGTCTTCTATCTTATCTGCTGTTCCCCCAGAACCAACTAAGACTCCAATGGGTTTTTCGTCTTCAAACGCTATTGTGAACTCATTCAAAGTGCCCATTCTCCCGCAAATGACAATAATCCCATCTGCGGCTCTTGTCATTAAAAGGTTGCGGCCCGCATAGCCAAAACCAGTGTAAACCACAACATCAAACATATCTATCGGGAGCCTGTAAGTCTTTAAATGAGAGATTTCTGAAGCTGCCGGAGAAAAACCAATGGAAACCCCTTTAGCTTCTTTAGCTCCCCGGGCTGCAAAATACGGAATGCCAGTTGTTGCTCCTGTAATTAAAACGCAGTTCTGGCGAACAATTTCCCTGCCTACTTCTTTGGCTAATCTGACTGCGCTTTTCTGGCAGACATTGAGTTCTGCAGCTCCAGAAACCGCGATTTTAAAACGACTTTGCATAGTAAGTCTATCTTACCCTGTTAGAAACCTCTAGACAAGCCTCTCTCAATAATATATAAGATTAGGGTTTAATCGGGCATTTCTAACAGGGCTTGGCAGATTTAAGAAAAAAATACACGCCAGAAAGCGTCTGGCGTACATTTTCGAGGGGGAAAACAGTTCCTGACGAACTCGACTGCTCCTTAAGTCTGGCTGGACAATAACCAGGCAGCTGCGATAAAGCCTCCTTCACCAAGAACTGGTGTCCATTTGGGGATTTACCCCGCACCCCCTCACTTCTAAGTTTAACCAAGTTAAGCTTTCTGTCAATTAGTAAGCTTTCCCCATTTTTTCCACAAAAGAAAAGAACCCGTTAAGATGTGGGGGAAGCGGGTTCTTCAGACTTCGTGCGAACCTCTGAAAATATAGCATATGCTATTGCTCGAATCCGTTTCAGAGGGGCGGCAGGTATGTAAAGATCGTCACCGCCATCTTCTCTCATTCTCAAGGCCTCAACTATCTCTCCCCTGAAACGCACAAAGGATATTTTGAAAGAGCCCCACCGGAGAGTCACTTTCTTGGCTCTTCCCTTTTCTCTTTTCACGTCTATCGTTTTTACTTTCAAGCCAAGACTCCTTTCGCATATTAATACTCTTTTATCTTGCCTTAAAAAATGCTTTTTGTCAAGGTTTCTGGAGAATCAAATAAATATTCCTGCGATTCCCTCTTTTGTTCCTAACAACCCCTACATCTTTTACCCTAAAACCTATCTCCTTGGCCAAATTAAACAATTCTCTTTTTGAAAAATCATGATAATATCGCTGAAGCTTCTTGCCCCAAGGCTCAAAGAAATCTCCAAAATCAAGCCTGGAGAGAGATAATATTTTTAAAAGGGTGGCTTTAAAAATCAAAAATAATTCTTTTGGTTGGTGAAATACCCAAACTGTCAAAATTAATTGGCCTCCTGGCTTCAAAACTCTCTTAACTTCTTTTAAAAATTGAAGACGGAGTTCTTTCGAAGGAATTTGATGTAAGACAGCTATAGAAAATACTTTGTCGAAAAAATTACCAGAAAATGGTAGATTTAAAGCGTCGGCTGTCTGGAAATTTTTATCTGGGTATTTTTCTTTAGCTATTTTAATCAGCTCTTCTGAATTATCTACTCCAAAATATTCTATTTCTTTATCCTGAAATAATTCAATTAATCTACCATTGCCGCAACCCAAATCCAAAACCTTATCTCCAGAAGAAAGATAGTTGTCAAACAAAAACTTAATCTCGGGCCAGGGTTTTTCTCTGGTTCTTGAAAAGTCTTTAGCAATTAGATTATAATCTTCTCTAGTCTTCTCTAATAATTCTTTAGCAGAACTTATGTCCATTGAAATAAAAGAAACAGCAATAAAAGAAATCTTAAGACAGAAGATAAAAGCTTCTGATGATTTAGCTAAGCTAAAAAGAAAGCTAGCTAAAAACTATAGGGCCCCCTGTCCCAGTAATATCGTCCTATTAAAAACTTACCATGAGATGGTTAAAAACAAAAGGATTAAGAGAAGCTTAACGATAGAAACAGTACTTAGGACAAGACCTGTTCGTTCTCTTTCAGGTATTGTTAATGTCTCTGTTTTAACCAAGCCCTATCCTTGCCCTGGCAAGTGTCTTTACTGCCCGATTGAGAAAGGCATTCCCAAAAGCTATGTTTCAGGAGAGCCGGCAGTAGAAAGAGCCAGAAAGTTAAAATATGATCCCTTTCTCCAGGTTGAAAAGAGAATTGAGATGTTAGAAGGAGAAGGCCACCCGACAGATAAGATAGAGCTAAGAATAATTGGGGGAACCTGGAGCTATTATCCAAAGCAATATCAAAAAGAGTTTATTAAGAAATGTTTTGATGCTTCCAACCAGAGAAAAAGCAAGGGTTTTGAGCAAGCTCAAAAACTCAATGAAAAGGCAAAGCATCGCATTGTCGGTCTTTCCATTGAAACCAGGCCAGACTTTATAAATAAAAAAGAGAATAAAAGACTAAGGGAGTTGGGAGTAACTATGGTAGAGCTCGGTGTCCAGTCTATTTACGATGATGTCTTAAAGCTTAATCTTCGAGGCCACAAGGTAGAAGAAACGATAAAAGCCACAAAACTACTGAAAGATGCGGGTTTCAAAGTTCTCTACCAGATGATGCCAAACCTACCAGGTTCTAACTTAAAACGAGATGAAAAGATGTTTAAAGAACTATTTAAGAACCAAAACTTCCAGCCAGACCTTCTTAAAATCTATCCTTTAGCCCTTTTGAAAGAAGCTCCTCTTTTTACGCTCTGGGAACAAGGAAAATACAAACCTTATTCAGAAAAACAACTCTTACAACTTATAAAAGTTATTAAGAAAAACATTCCTCCTTACGTCAGGATCCAAAGAATCTCAAGAGACATTCCTTCCCAGCTCGTGGTAGCAGGCCCCGCTAAAGTCTCAAACTTAAGACAAATCATTGCCCAAGACTCTAAAAAAGAAGGCTGGCAGTGCAGATGTATCAGGTGCCGGGAGGTCAGAGAAAAGTATAATCCAAAAGAAAAACTATTTCTCTTTCGTCAAGATTACAACGCTTCCCAGGGAAAAGAAGTATTTCTAAGCTTTGAGAATAAAAAAAGAGAAAGGCTCTACAGCTTACTCCGTCTAAGGATTACTTCTGATAAAAAAGCTATTATCAGAGAGGTTCATACTTTTGGCCAGCAATTAAGCCTGGTAAAACAAAAGAAAACTCTTTCTCCCCAACACAGAGGATTGGGTAAAAAACTAATAAGAGAAGCAGAAAAAATAGCCGAAAGAGAATTTGGCTTAAAGAAAATAGCTGTCATTTCTGGAGTGGGAGCAAGAGGATACTACTCGAAACTCGGCTACAGGCTAGAAAAGACTTATATGGTTAAAAATCTCTAATTCCAGACTTCTTTGACTTTAACCTTTTTAAGCTCTTGACCTTTTGGCCGATAAAATACCTCGGAGTTCGGAAGGCTGTTTTTCCTTTTTTAGCTCTTTTTGAAGAGTAGTTTTTCACGAATCTAACTAAAATAGAGATTAGCTAAGTTTTCTTTTGGCTAATCTATCTTGAGCTAAGGCTTTTTCTCGGAGAGATAACTGGCTCTTATTAATCCCTCTTTCCATTATTTCTATTGTTTTATCATAAACGCCTCTATCAATCGGCGTTGGAACATTATCTTTCCCCCCATGAGCAAAGGTGTAACGGGCCGGGTCTTGATAAGAGGGTCTGGCTCCATAAATTACTTCTGCCACCAGAGATAAAGCCCTAATGGTTCTTGGACCCACTCCTTTTAAATAAACTAACTGCTCAAAACTTTTAGGGTCTTGCTCTTTTATGTTAAAGATGGTTTTTTCCAATCTTTTCATGTTAAACTTCTCTTCTACCACCGGATGCCAGTAAAACTCTTTGTTATAAAGTTCCATTGAAACTAAGTTTTTAGAGCTCTTTTTCTGAATCAGGTTTACGTCTTTTATGAACTTCTTGGTTTCCACTCTGACTAATTCAGTGGAAATATCTCTGTTCTTTTTACTTTCTTTGGCAGTTAAGTTTAAAGGATTACCCCTGACATCACAAATTATGCCTGAGTGGGGATCCTCAATAAAGTCGGGCTTGCCCTGAGCCTGCCGAAGGGTTTCTGACAGCCAGTGGTACCGTCGAGCTGTTTGATCATTCAGATTTAATCCTTGCTGAACGACCGTCCAGTTGCCAGATTTAGTAAATAAGAAATTGTGTTGATAAATTTGGTAATTATCCTGGATTAAAGAAGAATCTGTTTTAGCTGCCATTTTGGAAGCATAAATCAAATCTGGCGCAAAAGAAAAACCCCGAGAAATGCCGTAAGCCTCAATCTCGTTTGGGGTTTGCCGAGAAACCCTTTTCCCTCCACAAACATACACTCCCAAATAATCTTGAATATCAAAAAGCCCCTCTTTGAGAGCACCGAGGGTGGTGACCCCCAAACCACTGCTATTCCAATCGAATCCCATCACGCAACCAAGCGACTGAAACCATACCGGGTCTGACAGTCGTTTCAGGAATTCTTCTGGACCAAACTCTTCCACAATAGCCAAGGTAATACCCCTACCCAGTCTTTTCATTCTCTCAAACAGCCACCGCGGACACCTCCCATAATCGAGGGGCATTGTTACAACTCCTGTTTTCATAGATCGAATTTTTAAATTTATTTAAAAATGAAGATAGAAAAGAGATTTATCTCTTTAATATTTAATTTTATCAAAAAACCGTCTAATTGGCGATTTTTATTAGCTTTCCTGGCTGAACGCTGTTAGAACCTGTCTCTAAACAAAAAACCAGCCGGTAGGCTGATTCCTTGTTTTAATTAAATCTTTCTAGATTCAATTACCAGTTATTATTTCTGCGACCGCCGAATCCGCTGCGTCTGTTTCCGCCGCGAAAATCACGTCTGAAACCGCCTTCACGAGGACGAGCTTCCAAGGGACGAGCTTCGTTTACCGTAACGTTTTTCCCATCAATCTCTTTGCCATTGAACATTTCAATGGCTTTCTTAACTTCTTCTTCAGAAGACATTTCAACAAATCCGAATCCTTTTGAGCGTCCAGAGAATTTATCGGTAATCACCGTCGCCGATTCTACAGTTCCGGCCTGAGCAAAGGTTTCTTTCAAAGTCGCATCGGTGGTTTCGTAGGATAATCCACCAACAAACAATTTTTTTGCCATATTTATTCCTTAATAGTTAATTAATTAGTAAGCCGACCGCTGTTTTTATTCTCTTTCAAGGCTTACATAATTAATGAATATGTAAGGAAAAGAAAACTAACAGAAACTTACTTTATCATAATAGCTTACTGTCAGTAAAAAGTCAATGGGCTATTACAATAGACAATTATACCAAAAAACCGCCTCTTTGGCGATTCTTCATTCAATAAAATTAAGTGTGGAGATTACTCTTCTAATTTAATTCCAACCCTTTCGGCTATTTGGTGAATCCACTTATCTAACTTGTCAACCTTATGAGCTAACATAACCATCTCTTGAAAATAAGTATCAGCTTTTTTAGCATAGCTATCTATGGCCGTTATTAAGTTATTAATATCTTCTTTGTCTGCTTGTTTCTCTTCCAAACTCCCAAGTTTCTCATTAACTTCAATAAACCGCTGGTCCACTTTACCAAATTTTTGATCTAAATATTCAACTAATTCGCTGTAATCTTTATCCATACAATTTTATTATATCTCCCGGAAAGACGCTGTCAAATACGGCTCCGGCTACAGGATTCTAACCTATCTCGTTAAACGAGAGACTCTTATTAAACCTGAGCAAGGAATGATTTCTATTCCTTGTTGTTCTAGCTCGTCTAAAAATAGATTAATTCCTATTGAGTCAGAAGACATGTGGCCGGCTATGACCACATTGATATTGGCAGCTTCAGCTTCTTTTTTGTGCTCCTCTGACATATGCATGCCAATTATAGTACCCACACCTGCTTGAGCCATTTTCTCATAAAGCTTAGGTGAACCTTCTGTCCCGCCTGTCAGCTCGGTAATAGCTATTTTGCCGCAGCGATTCTCCTCTTCCCCAATAAAAACCTTGGGTCCTGCCCCATATTTCATAGCTTCTTTGTACTCTGGGATTTCTTTTAAGAGACGAAGCAAGTCTTCCACTCTTTCTGGGTTGGCTGTCTCTACTTTATCTTTTAAGAACTTAGCAGCTAAATTATCACAAGGAGTATGAAGGTTAATTAAGTTAAATCCCAAAAGGCGAGCAGTATCAATAGTTCTTTGGTGGTTCAGCCTGTTTACTCCTCTGGCCACCTCCTCTATTCTTTCTCGCATTAAGTTCTCAGCCACATTAATAGGAACACCGTATTGATTCAAAACATCGCACTGGAGCTCCATTACTTCATGCAAGGTAGCCAAGCCCTTGCCCAGAGGATGGTGAGCGATAATCAAGTCAACATTCCCTATGTCTTTGGCTAATAAAACCTCAGCCGGCTCAATGTCCACTCCAACCAAGACCTTCTTTATTTCTTTGTCATCTGCAATATGTAAAACCCTTGAGTCCAAATAAGGATTTTCCAAAGCTTCCAAATCAAACTCTGCTTTCTCTTCCGCTGAAAGCTTCTCATACTTTGCCTTTTTTCTGGCTAAAACACTCTCTACCTTTTCTTTGCCCCGAAAGTCAGCTTCTATCCCCTTATTTATTGCTAGGTTGAAGATCTCTTTGGTTTTCATGCTTCTGTTTTAAGATTTCTTGATACAGCTCGCGTATCAGTTCTTTCTGCTTCTTTAAACTTAAAGTCTCCCGGCGAATCCGGGCTTTTTCTAGACGAATAAACTTCCTGATGCTTTTTGGCAACCTTTTCTTTTTCATAGAACATGGGGCATGGAACACATAACAGATAAAGTCTGTTTTGTTTCATGTTTTATGTTTTATGTTATGTGATTTTACTCTCCTTTTATTACAGCTAAAGGCACGAGTTTTACTACTTTCTTTGATAAGCCCGCATTATGAACCACATCTACCACGCTATCTACGTCTTTGTAAGCTAAAGGGGCTTCTTCAGCAATGCCCCTTAAACTCCAACACTTCACAATGATACCTTTTTGTTTTAGCCTGTTTATGACTTCTTGTCCAGAGACACGCCTCATAGCTTCGCGCCTTGACATGGTTCTGCCTGCCCCATGACAAACAGTATGCCAGGCTTCTTTTGATTCTTGAATCCCAGCTAAAACATAAGAAGAATCTCCCATAGAGCCTGGAATAATGGCTGGCTGGCCTGTTGATTTATATTTTGCAGCAAGTTCTGGATGACCTGGAGGAAAAGCCCGGGTAGCTCCTTTTCTGTGGACTATTAGTTTCATTGTCTGGCCATTAACTTGGTGGTCTTCTAGCTTGGCGATATTGTGAGCTACGTCGTAAAGCAACTTTAATTGATCTTTTTCTCCTAAGATTGATTGCCAAACTTCTCTAACATAGTGCATTATCATATGCCTATTTGCCCAAGCAAAATTAGAAGCTGCAGACATTGCTTTAAAAAACCTTTGTCCTTCTGGAGAATTGAAGGGAACGCAAGCTAATTCTCTGTCTGGTAACTTTATGCCATATTTTGGCATCGCGTTCATAACGATTCTTAAATAGTCCGTACAATTCTGATGACCAAGCCCCCTGGAACCCGTATGGATCATAATGACCACCTGGTCTTTAAACAATCCAAAGGATTTAGCTATTTCTTCATCAAAAATCTCCTCTACTTTATCAAGTTGGCAAAAATGGTTGCCGCTGCCCAGGGTTCCAACCTGGTCTCTGCCTCGATTCTTAGCTCTGTCCGACACATAGGAAGCCTCAGCTTCTTCCATTTTTCCCCTCCCCTCACAATGCTCAATATCTTCTTTTTCTCCATATCCTTTTTCAACCAAATAAGGAACTCCTCCTTCTAAAATCTCATCAAGCTCCTCAATAGAAAGCTTGACTTTTCTCCCCCTACCAAGCCCAGATGGCACTTGTTTTTGAATCTCACTGGCTAATTTATCCAAATGAGGCCTAATTTCTTTATCAGTATAAGTAGAAAGTAATAATCTACAACCACAATTTTCATCGTAGCCAACAAATCCAGGTGAAATTACTCCTTCTGGATGCTTCATAGCTCCAACTCCGCCAATTGGCGGGCCGTAGCCCGAGTGGATGTCGGGCATTGCAATAGCATACTTCACCATTCCTGGCAAAGTAGTGGTATTGACCAATTGCATTAAGGCCTCGTCTTCAACTTCAGAAAGCATCTCTTTTGAAGCATAAAACCTTGCAGGCACTTTCATGTCTGGTCTGAACGAAGTAGGGATTTCCCATAAATAATCGTTTATTTTGATAAAGTTTTTCCGGTCCATATGGTTTTAAGTCAAACAGGCTCTTAGATAATGAGCGTTCTTATTCTTTAAACGCCAAAGTCTTATTTTAATACTTCTTTCAGTTCTTTCAAGTTTAGTGCAAGCTTTCTCTATAGAATAATTTAAAATATATGTATCTTCTATGGGTTCCCAGAATTTTGAGGAAATCTTCTTTAACTCTTTGGGTCTTTTCCATTTCAAGGCAGTTTGAGCTCCTTTCAATTTCCTCTTTAATGTGAAGCAGTCTGGGTAATATAAATATCTTATAAACTTCTGGGCTTTTTCTCGGTTAATCATAATGTTGTAGATATTATCTCTCTTATTTCTGAC